>CAYUWD010000077.1:0-17541 GCA_964448235.1 uncultured Bacteroidales bacterium
TGAACAAGAAGGCTTGTAGTTGTAATTTGTGCGAGAACTAGATGATATTTTTGTTTTAGAGTCTATCCTACTTACTAGATAATTATTTTATTTTATACCAAGTATTTTAAGAATGTAATTATATAAAAAAAGGGGGTGAATTTTATTTACCCCCCCCCTTAATTTAAAAATTACCATTAATGAAAAACTATCACTACTTAACTTCTTCAAAGTCTACATCTGTAACTTCATCGTCAGTAGCTTTATTTTTTTGTCCATCATTTGGAGTTCCTGAAGTTGGTTCTGATTGTTCTTGGGCACCAGCTTGTTGCTGTGCATTATACATGTCTTGAGATGCTGCTTGGAAAACTGTATTTAATTCTTCCATTGCTTTATCAATAGCTGCTACGTCTTCTGATTTATGGGCATCTTTTAATTTTTGTAATGCATCTTCAATTGGTTTTTTCTTTTCAGCAGGAATTTTATCTCCATATTCTTTTAATTGTTTTTCTGTTTGAAAGATTACAGAATCTGCTTGATTTATTTTATCAATCTTTTCTTTTGCAGCTTTATCTGCTTCAGCATTTGCTTGAGCTTCTTCTTTCATTTTTTTGATTTCATCATCTGATAATCCTGATGAAGCTTCAATCCGAATAGATTGTTCTTTACCTGTTCCTTTATCTTTTGCTGATACCTGAAGTATTCCATTTGCATCTATATCAAAAGTTACTTCAATTTGAGGTACTTGTCTTGGAGCAGGTGGGATGCCATCAAGATGGAATCTGCCGATTGTTTTATTATCTTTAGCCAAAGATCTTTCCCCTTGAAGAACATGAATCTCAACAGATGGTTGATTATCTACAGCAGTAGTAAATGTTTCTGTTTTCTTTGTAGGAATAGTTGTATTTGCATCAATTAGTTTTGTCATTACACTTCCCATAGTTTCGATACCTAATGAAAGTGGAGTAACATCTAATAATAGTACATCTTTAACTTCGCCAGTTAAAACACCTCCTTGAATTGCAGCTCCAACAGCAACAACTTCGTCAGGATTTACTCCTTTGGATGGGGCTTTCCCGAAAAATGTTTTTACTTTTTCCTGGATAGCTGGAATACGTGTTGATCCACCAACTAAAAGTACTTCGTCAATATCAGAAACAGAATAACCAGAATCTTTAAGAGCTGCTTTACATGGTTCAATAGTTGCATTTATTAATTTATCTGCTAATTGTTCAAAATTTGCTCTTGTAAGTGTTTTTACTAGGTGTTTTGGAATGCCGTCAACTGGCATTATATAAGGAAGATTTATCTCAGTACTTGTAGAGCTGGACAATTCAATTTTAGCTTTTTCTGCAGCTTCTTTTAATCTTTGAAGTGCCATAGGATCTTTTTTAAGATCTATATTTTCATCTTTTTTAAATTCGTCAGTTAACCAATTTATTATTACCTGATCAAAATCATCGCCTCCAAGATGTGTATCTCCGTTTGTTGATTTAACCTCAAAAACACCCTCTCCTAGTTCTAATATCGAAATGTCAAAAGTTCCACCACCTAAATCAAACACAGCAACTTTCATGTCTTTATTTTTTTTGTCAAGGCCATATGCAAGAGCTGCTGCAGTTGGTTCATTAATAATTCTTTTGACAGTTAATCCTGCAACTTCACCAGCCTCTTTTGTTGCTTGACGTTGGGAATCATCAAAATATGCAGGAACAGTAATAACTGCTTCAGAAACTTCATGACCAAGATAATCTTCGGCAGTTTTTTTCATTTTTTGTAAAACCATAGCCGAAATCTCTTGAGGAGTGTATTTTCTGTCTCCGATTTCTACACGAGGAGTATTATTATCCCCTTTAATTACATTATATGGAACTCTACCTACTTCTTTACTTACATTGTCAAATTTTTCTCCCATAAAACGTTTAATAGAGAAAACAGTATTTGAAGGATTTGTTATTGCCTGACGCTTTGCAGGATCTCCTACTTTACGCTCCCCATTCTTTAAAAAACCTACAATTGAAGGTGTTGTACGATGACCTTCACTGTTAGGAATAACAACAGGCTCGTTACCTTCCATTACTGCAACACATGAATTTGTGGTCCCTAAGTCTATTCCAATAATTTTGCTCATTTTCTAAGTTTTATTTGTTTACAATTTTATTTTCTATATTTCACAAACTTCTTTTATCAATAGCTGTGCCATTGAAAAAACTAAAAATTTTACTGATTATTTGGCAGAGAATTCTAAAAATAAATAGAATCATGTCAGACTTTTATCGATTTAAGTGACATATTGTCGGATTGATTCAACTATTATATAATACTAATATAAGTAGAAAAGCCCCGATTGGGAGTCGAGACTTTTCAAATTAAGCATTGTTATTTAAAGGAGAGTATTATTTAGAGATTTAGTTCATAAATATTATTTTATTAGTTTAAGTTATTTATATAACACTTTCTTGTTCAATTTGTTTACAAAATAACGAACTTTTTAATTATTGTATTGTTTATGGAACGTTAAACGATGTTAAAGAAAAGTTAATGCCTATATAATAGTCATAAAACATTAGTTATATTTGTTTTATGAAAAAGAAGCACATGATTACGGGAATAGTATTATTAATGTCAGTTTCATTGATTTTAATAATTATTTTGCAAACTTCTCACCTAATAAATTCTTACAATAGAACACAAGAAATGTTAGATCGTGGAGTTAGTGAAGCTATATCTCAAACATTAGTAACACTTCAAAAACATGATGCAGTAGTTTTTGTATATGATAAATTAAATCAATCTAATAAAGTTACTGATAGTATTTTTCCTGTAGATCCATATCTGGCTCAGCTTGGATTAAAACCAACATTTACTCAAATTTCTAACGGAGGAATGGAAATTAAATTTCATTCGTATCCAAATTCCGGTATGGAAAATTTTACATATTCTTTTTATTCAAATGTAAGCGATCTAGCAACAATAGAATCGTATATGTACAATCAATTTAAGAGAGAACAAATTGCATTTGACCAAATAGTAATGCAACTAGAAACAGAGTTTATGCAAAGGCAAGTTCCTATTGAACAAAGGTTTGATACAAAAACAATAAGTAATATATTGGAAAAGTCTTTATCGTCAATGGGATTAAATTTGAGATTTGAATTTGCTATTACAGATGATTTAAATAAAGTAAAAATAAAGTCAGAAGGTTTTGATATTGATAGATTATCTGAGTGTTATAAGTTTAATATGGAGCCTGGGACAGTTTTTTCTAATCCAGATGTTTTATTAGTTGACTTTCCTAATAAGAATCAATACGCATTAGAATCAATTTATGCACAACTTGCGACATCAATTTTTCTGATATTAATATTTATTTTGGTCTTTGGAATAAGTACTTATGCTCTTATTCGTCAGAAAAAACTCTCCGAAATTAAGAATGATTTTATCAATAACATGACTCATGAATTTAAAACTCCAATAGCAACAATACGCCTTGCAGCTGCATCAATTAAAAATGAGAAAGCGCGTTCTAATCCTGATGCTATGGAAAATATGTTGGACATTATTACTCAAGAAACAAACAGAATGAATCATCATGTTGAGCTAGTACTTCAAATGGCTGTATTGGATAAGCAGAATCTGGAATTAAAAAAAGAAAAAGAGGATATTAATGATATTATTTATGATTCTGTTCATAATATTGAATTAGTAATTGCAGAAAAAGGAGGTGTAGTAACTTTTAATCCTTGCGAAGACAATGTTTTTTTGAATATTGATAGAGACCTTTTGGGAAATGTTTTAAGTAATCTTCTTGATAATGCTATAAAATATTCAAAAGATTTTCCTGAAATTACTGTAAATTCCTTTATTAAAGGAGATAAATTTAATATTTCAATTGAAGATAAAGGTATTGGAATGTCAAAAGAAGTACAAAATAAAATATTTGATAGATTTTATCGTGCTCCTATGGGAAATGTTCATAATATTAAGGGTTTTGGATTAGGCCTTAATTATGCACGTGAAATTGTTTATGCACATAAAGGATTTATTAGCGTAAAAAGTACTCAAGGAAAAGGAAGTGTTTTTACAATCAGTTTACCACTAAAATAATAAATAATGACTAAAGAAAAATTGTTACTTGTTGAAGATGACGTAAATTTTGGATTCGTTCTTAAATCATATCTTGAAATGAATGATTTTGAAGTAGAATTAATTAGCGATGGAAAAGATGCTGTCCCTACATTTACAAAAAATAACTATGACTTATGTGTTTTAGATGTTATGCTCCCAAATGTTGACGGATTTACTATTGCCAAAGAGTTTAGAAAAATGAATAAAAAAATTCCAATTATTTTTCTAACTGCTAAATCATTAAAAGATGATGTGCTCGAAGGATTTAAAGCCGGTGCTGACGATTATTTAACCAAACCTTTCGATTCAGATGTTTTACTTGTTAAAATAAAAGCAATTCTAAGAAGAAATTTAGGTGTTAAAAATGAAATCGAGGATAAAGTTAAAATTGGAAAGTATGAATTCAATACAAAATTACGTACTCTTACTTTTAGGGATGAATCTCATCGCTTGACACCGCGTGAAGCAGATTTACTTATAGAGTTGATAATTAATAAGAATAATGTTCTTGATCGTAACGAAGCTCTTAAAAAAATATGGGGTGAAGATAATTACTTTAATGCCAGAAGTATGAATGTATACATTACGAAGTTACGTAAATATTTTAAAGATGACGACAAAATACAAATCAACAACATTCATGGAAGCGGTTTTATTCTTGTAATGCAGGAATAAAGAAACAAATATTACTTTGAAAAAATCATTATATTTCGGGATCAAGTAATAAGGGTTTTATATGCATATTAAAAACGTCGGTTAGTTTTTCACGTATACTAATATTGGTTATTTCTTTTTTGATTACTTCTTTGGTGTTTTGTTGTGATTCTCTCAATAATTTTTCTTCTTCACAATAAAGTGTCTGTAAAGAATATTGTAATTTATTATATGAAATATTATAAAGTAATATGTTATCAGTCGTAGCTTCAGACATCAATTCAATAAGATTTGTCATTCCTGCTATTTCAATTTCGGAGTTAAAATAAATTTGGTTAACATCAAGTTTACTACTCCAGTTTAAAATTTCAGAAAATAACTCTTTTATTTCTTCTCGTATGATAAATGAAAGCTCTGTTAGTTCAATTTCTAATGTAATATCATCATATACCGGAACATCAATAACAAAATTTATATATTTCTTAGGTAAAAAAACAAAACCGTACATTTCAATCAGTTTAAATGCATTTGAAGATGATACATTAAATCTATTACTAACACTGTTAATTATTTGTCTGATTCCCCTTTGAATTTTATATGCGTTTTTTAGATATAAACCTTTATATGTGCTGACAAATGTATAGTCGTTGTGAATTGATATTATTAGCTTGTTTTCGTTAATATCTCTTGATTCTTCTGATAGTTGTAATGAAGATATTAAGTCTGTATAAGGAATTAAAAAATAAGATTTAAATCCTCTTTTGTCAAGTTGTATTTTCAATTCTTCAGTTTGATACTCGTTAATAGCCATTTTTGAATCTGATATATAAAACTCTTGCAAAAAAGGTAAGGCTTCAAAATTGTTTATAGTTTGACTATTATAAATATATTCGGTATAACTTGAAACGGTTTTACAAGATAAATCCAAATTATTGAATATGTTTTTCATCTTACTGTTCTTTATGGGATTACTTGTTTTACTTTTTATTGATGAACTAAATGTTTTGCTAACAGTATAGAAATCCTCATTTAAAATAATTATTAGTTGCTTATTTAGCAGATGCATTTCATCAAGTTTGTTTTTTAGTAGTAAGATTAAAATTTCTGTAGAAATATTAAGAATATCATGTTTCTTAAAACATATTTGTGCCGATACATAATTTGAATTAATTATGATGTTTTCTTTATTTAAAAACACAAAAACAGGAGCTTTATCTAACTTAATATTTTGCATATAACTTAATTTTATTTATTTAAAAACATTCTATAATTCACAAATATATATTGATATACAGACGTTTAGGTGATTTTAAGCTTAATTTGTTATTTAATATTTCTATTAAGTATTAAATAAAGTTAATTATATTTTGCTTAATTAACTTTATTTGCTTAATTTTGAAAAAAACTTGTAAATTGGAATTTTCGTTTTCAAAAGAGCCTGGAATTGTACTCATGAATCATCTCATATCCATGTTGCCAATGGGTGTGGAAATACAAGTGTATTTTTCAAGTAAAACTGGTTCTGTTTATAAATCTATATATAAAAACGGAAATACAACAATAAACGAAATAGATGAAGATGAAGAGCTTAATAAAGTTTTTGAAATACGTAAATTTCGTAAAAACCCCTACTCTTGGGTATTAAGTCCCGAACAGTTAAATTTCTTTAAAAATACAGCTAGCAATTCTATTCAATTTAGCTTACAAAACGAAAATGAACATTTGGTATTAAGTATGAGATTTAACTCTATATTTGATAAAAACAATGATGTAGTTTATCTTAATTTTAGAGAGGATATGAGTTTTTTTGGCATAGATGGTGGACAGATAAAGATGAACACGGATAATAAAACTATTATTGCAAATCTTTTATATAAATCTTGTATAAGCATATTAAATCAATCTCAAAATGATTATAATGCACTAGAACAGTTTACAACTAAGACAAAGACAGCAATAAGTAATAGTAAACAATATAAAAGTCAACTTAAACAATTAAGAGAGGACCATAATAAAAACATTGTCAGTATTGCACAAAGTTTTATACAGAACTTGTCAAAAAAGTATTGTATAGATTTTATTTTCACAGATGAGTGCATAAATGCCCTAAAAGATTTCAGCTCTAACCTACCACGCTTACAAAACATAGTAGAAAACGCAGCACTTTATGCTTATAATCTGAATGCATTCAGCAAAAAAGGAACAGTAATTATTGAAGAGGAATATCTTGAAATAGGGCATTCTGACATTTCTTCTAAATCAAATTCGGCAATTAAAGTAAGTAAAACAGGCATAAAGCTTAATCGCAAGGAAAGAGCAGAAATAATGCTAAATAAAATTGAACTTGCAGTTAAAACTGTAATGGCAAATAAAGAGAGAGTAACAGGGATAAATGTTGGAAAAGCATTTGAAAAACCGATTTCTGCCGCTGCAATTACAGATTATCTTAAAAAGCACTTTAATGAAGTAAATGAAATCCTTGCTGAAAATCCTTCTAAATTTCCTGAAGCAAGAGCAAATTTCAAACCTTTAATAAATATAATTCCATATAATAGCAAGATAAAATCTGCTTAGATTAATTTTCTAAAAATTCCGTACTGATTTTAGCAAATGTTGTTCTATTTTAGATTCTTGTAAAAGATTAAATGAGTGTTTTTAAATATTTGTATATGAATATTATAAGGAGTTTGTTTTCTTGATTTAAGTTAACCCGCATTATTACCTTCGGTGAGGGCAAAAGCCGTTCATCGCTTTGATAAGCAATACAAGTAATCACTTAATTATCAACTACTTGTATTATTTATTTGAAGCCATTACATTAGCATACCCAAATTTAGCTTCGCTGAGCTCGTCCTACGTCCTCGGTTGGGGTGCTGATTGCGATTGTCTTTGTGCATCTACTGCGTTGCTAACTTATTGTAATACATTTGTATAACTGCAAAGTTAGACGCACTTCGATAGAATACTGAGCATATCACCTTGTATCTACACAAAGCTAATCGCATGAATATACAGGTTAAGACTGTACAATTTCATTGCAATTACTTTAGTTTCTATTTTTGGATTTCTGTCTTTCATACTTAATCGCAGGCAGATATATAAATGAGGACATTTTTAAAACATCAAATTAATAACATAAATTATCATTTTAGTAATAGAAATTATTAATGAAACTATACAAAAAAGGATTCCAATAGTTTGTGAGCCTCTTTCACTTGAGGTGAATTTTCGAATTTGTAATTTTACTTTTCGGTTATTTTTTTTCGCTCTTGATAAACCAACTATAGATAAAATAAAACCAATAAAGGGAACAGCAAATGCAAATATAAATCCAATAATACCTAGAACTAAAGGACCAGCAGTATTAATCTTATCTTGTGGAGGCAAACTAGTATTTTGTTGTCTATTATAGCCATTTTTGTTTTTAGTTTTTGATGTTGACGAATGATCATTTGATTCTTTTGGGCTTTTATTATTAGTATTAGTTTGAATATTTCTTTTTGTATTTTTTGATGAATTATGAACTTTATGATTTGTCTTTGTTTGAACAGTTGTTTTGCTTCTATTTGCTTCTTCCTTTTTTTCTGCTTCAATGTCAGCAAGGATTTCATAATAGCTTTTGTGTGAGCTGATTGAGCTGTTTTTATCCCTTTGAGTATTTTTTAGATGATTTTGATGTGTAGTTTCTTTAGGGTTATTAGATATTGGTTCACTTGTGCTTAGATTTTGACCAATTTTAACTTCCTGATCTATAACAATGTTTATATCTTCAACTTTTGTATTTTTATTAAAAAATGTTTCATTAATATCTATATTTTCATTTATTTTTCCATTAAATAAATTTTGTATATCAGTATGAAATTGTTTTAAATTCAAATATCTGTCTTGTGGTTTTATTGATGATGCTTTACTTAAAATTTTGTCTAATTTTGAATCATAAATATTTGTATTTGTAAAAATAAAATCAATTAATTTAGAAAAACTATATATATCAGGTACGACTCCTGACTCTCTTTCCTTTTCAAGAATCTCAGGAGCAGTAAAATTCAAATCATTTACTAAATCATTATATTTTTTTTCATCTTCAATTTTAAGTATAATGTTTGCAATTCCAATATTTGATAAAATAATGGAGTCATTATTTACAAGAAAATTATCTGGTCTAAAATCAGTAACAAAAATATTTCTAGAATGTAAATATTCAACAAGATTAAAAATGTCCAGACAAAATTTCTGTTTTTCCTTTACACTACAGTTTTTTATATAATCGATAAAGGGAAAATAATTTCCATATTCAGATAATATAGCTAGACTATCATTTTCTTCAACAATATCTATAATCTTTATAAGGTTTTTGTGCTCAGCAAAACTTAAACGAAACGTGTTTTGATTAAAAGCAGACCTTATTTTTGGCATTATTGCAAATTCCTTGTTTATTAAGGTAATTCTTAGTTTTTGTCCTTTAAGAATAGAATGTTCGGCATTATAAACAGTAAAATATTTATTTTTATAATCTATTTGATTTAACAAATAACCTCTGACCATTGTTTCCATTTTATTGATTTTAATTAGGATTATACAAAAATAATTAAAAAAACGGTATTTTTGCTGCATGAAGTTTCGTAAGACATTAATGCTAATACTTTCTTCTCCATTTATTTTACTTGTTAAAATATATCAATGGATAATTAGTCCATGGTTGCCTCAGACATGCAGGCATCAGCCTTCATGTTCAAATTACACTATCGAAGCTTTACAAAAACATGGACCAATTAAGGGTCTAATCTTATCTACATGGAGAATTTTACGTTGCAATCCCTGGGGTACTCATGGTTATGATCCGGTGCCGGATGTTTGGCCAAAACGAAAAATAAATAAATAGCATTTAAGAATCTATTTTTTTTGAATTTTCAAGATTTTAGTAGTCTTGTTTGTAACTTTATATCTATCATCAATACGCATTCCAGACACCCAGATAACATCTTTACCCGAAGTAAAAATATCAATCTGTGATTTCTCTACTCTAATAACTTTCATATTAGTAAAGAAATCTTTTAGCTTTTTAAAATTCTTCATTCCAAGAGGCATAAACTTGTCTCCATCTTGCTTTTGACGTACTTTTATTGGAAATATTAGTTTATCGTAATCTAGAAAAGCGATTTTTTCATTTTTTTTTGGAATAAAATCAGCTGCAACTCTTTCAACTTTAAAATGATAATCTGCAAATGGAGTTTTTAAGATTGAATTCAAATCTTTTTCAAATATTTTAATAATACCATAATCAATTTGAGCTGTATCTTTAAAAATATTAATAAATTTTCTGTTTTTTAAAACCAAAAGTCCTTCAGACTGACAAAACTTACCTGTCTGAGCATCAAGTAATTCTATAGAGTCGTTAGCAAGATTTATTGGGAGATCTAATTTTATAAATAATTCAAATAAAACCGTTTTCACAGAAGTAAATTGTTGAATTTTTTCAATATTAATAGTACATTTCCCGTTAGTTTCAATTGCAACACATTCTTCATATGCTTTATTGACATATTCTATAAAAATTTCCTTATTATCTTTAAGAATATCTATTGTTTTAAGAATTTTATTTTTTGCAGCAGGATTTATTTCCTCCAAAGCTGGAATTACAATGTGTCTGAGCTTATTTCTCGAATATTTTGTTGTTGCATTTGTTGAGTCTTCGCAAAAAGAAATAAAATTTTGATTTGCGTAAATTTCAATTTCATTCCTTGAAACATTTAATAATGGACGTAAATACTTCTCGCCTTGTACAGACATACCTGTTAAACCACGTAGTCCGGTCCCTCTAATAAGATTTGTAAGTATTGTTTCGATCTGATCATCTGAATTATGACCCAAAGCAATAAAATTACATTTATATTTTTTTAATAATTTGTCAAAAAAATCAAATCTTAAGTCTCGGGCAGCCATTTGAATAGAGATTTTTTTCTCCTCAGCATATTTCTGTGTTTTAAAAGTAATTACTTCGATAGGAAAGTTCATTTTATCTGCGAGATCCCTAACAAACATTTCATCACGATTCGACTCCTCTCCTCTTAGCTTAAAATTACAATGAGCGACAATACACTTTAATCCATACGATTTTAAAGTATGTAACATCACAACAGAATCTACTCCACCACTGACAGCACAAAGAATCTGCATATTTTGCTTTATGCCTGTATTCTTTAATATTTCGTAAACTGATTTAATCATAATTATTTGTCGAATCTCTGGATAAATGCAAATTTACTTAAATATTCTGAATATTCTTGACGTGAAATATATTCTCCTCCAAGACTTTCAAGATGATTTGTATGAAATTGGCAATCTATCACAACAATATTTTCTTTAATACAATATTTAACAAGTTCGTAATATGCAGATTTACTTGCATCTGTCATGATCGAGAACATTGATTCCCCAATAAAAACTCCTCCCAAACGTACTCCATACAATCCTCCAACAAGATTACCTTCATTATAGGTTTCAAACGACATTGCAAAACCATATTCATGCAAAATTGAGTAAGTATTTATCATTCCTGATGTTATCCATGTTCCATTTTGTCCTTTACGAGTAGTTTTAGCACATGCTTTAATTACAGCTCGAAAGTTATGATTAATTTTATGTTCAAAATACATATTGCTTTTCTTCAAAGATTTTGAAATCTTAGCATTTTCGGGAAAAATAACATAACGAGGATCAGGAGCCCACCACAATATTTGCTGACACTCATCAAACCAGGGAAAAATCCCAATACTCAAACCATATATAACTCGATCAGGGCTTAAATCTCCACCAACAGCTAATAATCCATCATTTTCGGCTTTTTCGACAGGAGGAAAAATGATTTCGGGAATTAGTTCATAAATTGGCATTTGCTTAAATATTATAACATGTTGATTATCAGTAATTACTATTTCATTTCGTCAATTCTTTTTAATTCATCTTTGTTTAACTCATTACAATTTTTAATGATTAATGTATTAAAATACATTTGACATGTAAATTCTAAGACTTCCATTCTATCAAAAGCCTGAAAAAGTGTTTTACCTGTACATATTGCACCATGATTTTTCATTATTGCAGTATCGGCACTTTTAAGTGAGTTCGCGCAAGCAATTGCAAGTTCTGTTGTTCCCATAAGTTTATAATCAACCATTGCTATTTCACCAAGAACATATCTGGCCTCTCCAGTCATAGATGAAACAGGATTAATGTCAGTAACAGCAAAGGTACTAGCGTATATTGGATGTGCATGAACGATTGCCATAACATTTGGGCGAGTTTTGTAAATCTCTTGGTGCATTGTATATTCCATACTTGGATTTAATTCTGGTGTAAGATTTTTGCCTTTAGGATTAAAAACAATTATTTCTTTCCATTTAATTATCGACTTGTCAGTTTGGCTGGCAGTAATAAAAATATAACCATCTTTATTTTTCATACTAACATTACCTCCGCTAGATGTTGTAAGCTTTTGTTTGTAAAGCCTTTGCATTGTTTTCGCAACTTGTTTTCTTTCGTCTTTAAATATCATTAAATAATGTTTTAATTAATTCTGTATTAGCTTTAACTATACCTTTTTCTGTAATTATACCAGCAATGAGGTTTGCAGGAGTTACATCAAATGCTGGATTTTTTGCCTGTGATCCAGGGTTTGTAGTTAAAATTGTATGTGTTTTATTATTTTTATCTTTACCTGTAACATATAGGATTTCCTCTACTCCTCTTTCTTCAATTGGAATTTCTGCTCCATTCGGAGTATCCAAATCGATTGTACTACATGGAGCTGCGACATAAAATGGGATTTCATAATATTTTGCTGCAATTGCTTTTTCAAGTGTTCCAATTTTATTTGCAGTATCACCATTTGCAGCAATTCTATCAGCCCCAACTATAATCATATCAATTTGCCCTTTTGACATATAGTATGCTCCTGCATTATCAGGTATAATAACATGAGGAACTCCATGTTGATTAAGTTCCCATGCTGTTAATCTTGCTCCTTGAGATCTAGGGCGTGTTTCATCAACAAATACTTGAATCTTTTTTCCACTGTCGTGTGCTGCATAAATTGGGGCAAGTGCAGACCCATAATCCATTAAAGCTAACCAACCTGCATTACAATGAGTTTCAATAGAATATCCGTCTTTTATCAGAACATTTCCGTGTTCTCCAATAAGTCGTCCATGTTCTGCACATTCGTCGGCAATTGCATGTGCTTCTGAAATTGCGAATTCACGTGAAATTTTTGAAGCACTAAGAACTCTACTTGTAGCATATGAAAGATTTACTGCTGTTGGTCTGGTAGAATCAATTAGTTGTTTTGCTTTAAGTAATTCATTATATAGATTATTGTCAGAAGCTTTGTAAATTGCTTGTAGCATCCCATATCCACCTGCTCCGCCAATTGAACCTGCTCCTCGTGTAATCATTGTTTTTATTGCAAAACAAGTGTCTTCAAGAGTTTTACATTCGTGTAATTCAAAACTGAAAGGAAGTTTATTTTGCTCAATCATTATAATACTCTCACCTTCCATCCAAAGTGCACGATAGTTTTTATTATTTACTTTCATAATTAATTTAGATATTATTGGCAAAAATACTGTTTTATGTTGTCTTTACAAAAAAACAAAAGACGCTGTGTTATAAATTATTTTATACAATAGCCCTTTTAAATTATTAGTATTTAGTATAGTTTCTGTTTTTAACTTTTCAAAAAATATGCTATTTTCACACTTTAAATTTAATTTATGAAAAAGACATTAATATTACTAAGCTTGATTTTTTCTACTGTATTAAACTTTGCACAGAATAAAACTTATGATGATTTAGTGGATGAATTATTAAAGAATCCCTCATTAAAGCATGCATCTATTGGCTTATATGCTGAGAATCTGTCAACAGGGGAAAAGGTATTTGACTATAATTCAAATATAAGTCTGGTTCCAGCTTCAGTTTTTAAAATTTTACCCACAAGTATTGCCTTAGAATTGTTTGGTCCTAAGCATAAATTTAAAACAGAACTTGCATATAGTGGTTCTATTAGTTCTGATGGGACATTAAATGGTAATTTATATATTATTGGATATGGAGATCCTTGTCTTGGTTCAACAAATTATGCAAGTCATTATGGGGATTTAATTTCAGATTGGGTAAGTGAGGTAAAAAAACTAGGAATAAAAAAAATAAACGGAGATTTAATTGCTGATGCATCTTATTTTAATAAAATCAATATTCCAGATACCTGGATTTGGGAAGATTTGGCAAATTATTATGGTAATCCGGGATCATCATTAAACTATAAAGATAATTTGTATTATGTACATTTTCAGACTGGGAATACAGATGGTAGCCCGACAAAAATAACTAAAGTTGAGCCAAACGATCTTAATTTGAATATAGATAATCAAGTACTGTCTTCATCGACTGATTGGGACGAATCATTTATATTTTTTGGTGATGATGAAAATGACAGGACAATTCGCGGAACTTTACGTTGGAAAAAGTCAGATTTTTCAATTAAAGGTTCAATTCCAAATCCGGAAGAATATTTATGTAATGTTTTTGCAAATGCATTAAAAACTGCAGGTTTTAATATTTCTGGAAATTGTGAGGTTAGTTTTGATGTAATTGATACAAAGCGAAAAGTTTTTTACACTACTTTTTCACCTGAATTACTAAAGATATTGAAAACAACAAATCTTAAAAGTTTTAATCTTTATGCAGAAATGCTTTCTTTTCATATTGCTAAAGAAGCTGGCAAATTATATAAAGATGCAGTTATTTCACACCTATCATCGAAGGGTATAAATACTGATGGATTAAACATTGAAGATGCCTGCGGTTTAAGTCATTTCAATTCAATAACTCCTATTATTATGACGCAGTGGTTAAAGTATTTACGTAAACAATCTGCATATTCTGATGAATTTTTCTCTACATTACCGGTAGCTGGTACAAGTGGAACATTATCGCGTTATTGCATCGGTACTAAAGCACAAAACAGACTTCATGCTAAAAGTGGTAGTATGACTCGAGTAAGAGCCTATGGAGGATATATTCTCAATTCTGATGGAGATGAGATAGTCTTTTGTTTTATTGCAAATAACTATACTTGTAATAATTATGGAATGCGAAAAATATCCGAAAATCTATTTATTGAAATTGCAAAAATATCTGAAAAATAATATAATTGAAGACTTTAATTAAATCTATATATAGTTTTGTAAAAGAGGATTTTAGCCCTGTAATTTATTTAAAAGTAATTGGATTCTCAGCATTGTTAGTTTTTTTAGAGTACTATTTTTCATTTTATTCAAAATTTTCAGATAAATATGTATTTGACAATAAGATTTATCTTGTAAATTTTATTACATTTTCAATAGCTTATTATGGAGTAATATTTATTTTAAAAACAGATAAAGCTTTTAATAAAAGATTAAATCTGGAATTTTGGTTAAAAAGTTTTATTGCAATATCTATTGCAAGTGTTTATATAGGTTATTTTGGGTATTATGGTTTTGATATTAATTTGAAATATCCTGCTAGCAGGTTTTATTATTATACTGCGGATAATCTTAGTGGAATATTTACAATGTTGATTCCTGTAGGTTTGGTTTACTTAATCTTTGATAGGAATCGAGATATACCATTTTATGGTTTTTCGATAAAAGATTTCAATTATAAACTTGCTTTATTATTGTTAATATTTGCTATTGGGATATCATATATAGGAAGTAATTTTAAAGCAGTTTCTGATTACTATCCTATACTTGACAGAACGGCATATCAGGTATTCTCTCATCATTATAAAATACCTAAATTACTATCTGCTGGCATATTTGAAACTGCATATATGTTTGATTTTATTATGATAGAACTCTTTTTTAGAGGAATTATGATTTTTGGATTTATTAAGATTCTTGGTAAAAAAGCAATATTACCGGTTGCAACATTATATGCAGTTATTCATTTTGGTAAACCTTTACCGGAAACCATCAGCTCTTTTTTTGGAGCATATATTTTAGGAATAATAGCGTATGATCAAAAGAATATAGGAATTGGTGTAGTGCTACATTGTACGTTAGCTTTTTCGATGGAATTATTTACTATTAAGTAATCTTAATCGTTAGTATAAACAGCAACTATTTCCTAAAGTTTTCGTAAGAAATATTATAAATTCAAAAACGGAATTACTAGTATGAATTTTAATCCTTATGCAACACCTGTTTATGTAGCATTTATTGTTATGCTGTTTTTTTTGATTTTCTCTATAAAAAATCGTAGAGGAAAGAATATGTACTTTTTTATTATGTTTAACCTTGCCTCAGCTGTTTACATATTATTTTATGGATTAGAAATTTCAGCAAATAATTTTGAATTAGTAAAAGTTTTTTACAGGTTGGAATACTTGGGGATTCCCTATGTTTCACTATTCTTTTTGTTGTTTATCCTAAAGTTTACTGGTAGTACTAAAATTTTTAAAAATAAGACATATTATCTGCTTTATATATTTCCAATTCTAGTAACGATTTCAGTATTTACCAATCACTATCATCATTTATATATAAAGAGTTTTGAATTAAATGAAACAGGATTTTTCCCAACATTAATTTTAAATAAAGGGATTTTATATTGGCTTGAACAGATATATATTTTTGCCATTTTCGCAACAGGTATTTTCATACTAATAAAAGCTTCTTTAAAATCAATCAATAAAAGGCAATACATTATTTTAATTATTTCTAGTGGTTTACCATTTGTTTTTTATATAGCATATGTTTTAGGATTAATTCCATACAATTTGGATCCGATTCCATTCTCATTTTTATTTAGCAGTTTATTAATATTTTTTAGTCTTTCCGGAAAAGATGTCCTTTTGTCAAGTGATATAATTAGTGCTGCACTTTTCGAAAATATTGATAGTGGTTTAATTGTTCTCGACAATAATAATTTTCTTAGAGACATTAACGATAAGGCAAAAGATATTTTAAATATATCTGATTCTGACATTGGTGCCAAAGCTACGGAGATTTTACCTTTTAAAATTGATGTCAATTCAGAAAAAAACAATCTTGTTTTTAATGATATTTCAAGAAATAAAATATATGATATCTCAACAGTAAAACTCAAGTATCTTTTTAAAGGCGGATTGGGATTACTAATTTTAATTAGTGATGTAACAGAAACTAAAAAAACCGAAAAAGCTCTTTTGGAAAAGGAAGAGAATTATATGGATATTGTTGATAATGCAACAGATTTAATTCAAAGCGTAGATATAGAGGGAAATATTCTTTTTGCAAATAAAGCATGGTTAGAAACACTTGATTATTCCGACGAAGAAATTAGAAATATAAAAATATGGGATATTATTGAGGAAGATAATATAATTCATTGTCGGCAGGTATTTGAAAAAATACAAACTGGTGAATGTGAAAATAATATCCGAACAGTTTTTCTTTCTAAAACTGGGAAGAAAATACATGTTGAAGGTAATATTAATTGCAGAACACTAAATGGTAAGTTAATAGGAACACGAGGAATATTTAGAAACATTACTGAAATTGTCTCAAACGAAGAACAGTTGTCAAACCAATTAAAACACCAAAAGCTCATTAGTGATGTTACTGTAGATTTCATTGATCCGGATATAGAAAACATACCAAACATTCTAAATAATACAGCAAAAAAGTGTGGAATAGCATTTAAGGTGGATCGAGTAATTATCAATATATTTGATAAATCTGTTGGAATTTTCGA
>CAYUWD010000078.1:0-17502 GCA_964448235.1 uncultured Bacteroidales bacterium
CTTTTTTTGTTGAAAGAAAAACAGAAAAAAAACTAAACCTTCCTTTTTGGAATACGTTAAACTTATAATTTATAACGCACAAATTATGCATGAAAATTTATTATTCGCTTTTACATTAACTTTATTTGCCGGTTTATCAACCGGAATAGGTAGTTTAATCTCATTTTTTGCAAAAAAAACAAACACAAAAGTTTTATCATTTAGCCTTGGCTTATCTGCAGGAGTCATGATTTATATTTCTTTTGTAGAAATGTTGCCAGACTCTATTGAAAGACTAACATCTGAATATTCAAATTCTGGTCCATGGTATGCAATAATAGCATTCTTTGTCGGCATACTTATAAGTTTAATAATCGACAAATTAGTCCCCGAACAAACTAACCCTCACGAAGTTAGACTCGTTGAAAGTATGAACGCAAAAATTGACAAGTCAAAACTAAAACGAATGGGAATGTTTACTGCACTTGCAATTACCGTACATAATTTCCCTGAAGGAATTGCAACCTTCATTGCATCATATTCAGATGCAGAGCTTGGAATACCAATTGCTTTTGCTATAGCAATACATAACATCCCCGAAGGAATAGCAGTAGCAGTCCCTATATATTTTGCAACTGGAGATCGAAAAAAAGCAATGAGATTATCTTTTCTTTCTGGATTATCAGAACCTGTAGGAGCTTTATTAGCATTTCTATTTATTATGCCATTCTTAAACGACTCTGTTTTAGGAATAATTTTTGCTGTAGTTGCAGGAATTATGGTCTTTATTTCATTTGATGAATTATTACCAGGAGCACAAAAATATGGAGATCATCATACTCCAACATACGGTGTAATAATTGGAATGGCTATAATGGCATTTAGTTTATTAATATTATAAAAGTTATGTTAAAACAAATACTATTGTTCGCATCATTGATTGTAATACTGTTTTTTTCATCTTGTACAGAAAACAACAACTACAATATCAGTATAAATGTTAATGAATATAATATTCCTGATAATGTTAAAATTCGAAATTTCTCATTTTTAAATGACAATATAGGAATTCTTTGCGCTGGAACTAAAAACGAAAAGGGCGTAATATATCTAACCAATGACATGGGAAGAACATGGACTAAAACATTTCAATCAGATAGTTTATCTGTAAATAATGTTTTTTTCTTTTCAGATTCAATCGCATTTGCTTGTGGAGATTCTCTTATGCTACTTAAATCTAATAACGGCGGCAATAATTGGATAATAATTGAACCTGACACATGTCCAGTTGTAGATTATTACATGCCATATAATGAAGTATATGCATTTAATGAAGAGAATGTTTTTCTTGTTGGAGGAGAATATTTTTATAACGGAATATGGACAAAAACTGATACTGGCAATAATCCGTGGATTTACGACTTATATGAAAACGAACTTTCATCAATGTGTTTTTTAAATGAAGAAATCGGTTTTTTTGGAGGATATGGATTGATGTTTGTTACAGAAGATGGAGGAAATACTTTTGATTACATAGACTTTGAAAATGACTTTTTTGTTGATCTGGAAACAGATGAAAGTGGAAATGTTTATGCAACTTCTGATTGCGGAATCTTATATAAAAGTTCTGACTTAGGTTATAACTGGTCAAGAGAAGTTGATGATTATTCTGCTGAATTTACCGATTTATTCCTTGGAAAAGAAACGTCTGTTTTATGTGGATGGAATGGAGTTGTTTATCTAAGAACTAATGAAACGGCAAGCTGGGAGGAATTAAACGATGTTCCTAAAGTAAATTATTACTGCTCATTTGTTAACTCTGCAAACGAAATTTTCTTAGGTTCTGATAACGGTACAATTTACATTTTAAACAAAAAAAGGTCAATTTAACCTGAGTATCTTATTTATGTTTATAAAAAACTTTCAGCAATACTTACTTAATAATATTTTTGGTTTTACCCTTATTTTTTGTATTTTTATTTAAAAATAAAAATACAATATATATGCAAAAATTTATCTTTTTAACTTTGATTATGTGTGCTGTTAACATATTAAATGCACAAAAAACTCTTAATGAATCAGAAACAAAATGGGTAACTGATGCTAATACAGATATGGAAAAAGCACTAAGTGATCCCGAAATGACAGACTCAGAAAGATTAGAAATATTTCAAAGAGCCGGAAGAGTCCAAAAATACTATGGACAGTCTCATACCTGGCCCAAAGATGGTGCTCCTCTTGAAATTTGGATGAATGAACAATATAATCAATGTCAAAGTGAAATTGTTGAAATGTCCTACTGGGCAAATAATCTTGAAAACAAAACACTTACCCAAAAAATGAAACTTATAAATTCCATTCAAATTGAAATTGTGGAAGAACAAGTTCAAATGTTGATTCCAGGAAGCACTCCAGTTCAATTAAGCGGAGATGCCATAAATACTGTTTTTGGAATTAATATCGTTGAAGGAGTAAATGGAGGGAAAGCCAAAGATGCAAAAGACTTAACTGAGAAATTCAAAAAACTTGCTGAAACCAAAGAACTTGTTAAACATATTAATATTTTAACAGAAAATCATAAAGAATCACTTAAATTACTACACAAAGAGAAAGAGTTAATGCATAAAAAAATGCTTTTATGGAAAAAAGCTTATGTAAGAGCAATTAAAGAAACCATAACTGCAAGAGGATATGAAGGGGCTAAATTGTATAAAAAACCAAACGAAAATCTAAAAAATCATCCACTAATTGGGACATGGAATTACTACGAAGGAAGTACTATTGCTACGGGCTACACTTTTAAGCCTGATAATTCTGCTATCCAAGTTATGAACGGAATAAAATATACAGGATGGACATGGGAAGTGCAAGGAAATACATTGTATATGATTGGAGGAAATGGAAAGAAAAACTCATGGGAATACAGAATAGATGGTAATGAACTTTATCTTACCGTTGAATATAACGGACAAATGGTAGAAGGTTTTCCTTTAACAAAAGAATAAATTAAGAATTAAGAAAAATGGTGCCCCAATTCTCTTAGGCCTTTTCTTTACCCTTACCAAAATAAGTTTAGTTAGAATAATCCAGAAATATTACCATCTTTATCAATATCAATATGCTCGGAGGAAGGCACTTCTGGTAATCCAGGCATTCTCATTATCGCACCAGCAATTGGAACAACAAATCCAGCTCCTGCAGCAATTTCAATTTCACGAATATTTACAATAAAACCTTCTGGTCTGTTTTTTAATGAAGCTTTATCTGATAATGATTTTTGTGTTTTTGCAATACAAACAGGTAATTTATCTAAACCTAAATCTGCAATAGTTTTTAAATCTTTTCGAGCTTGTAAAGAATACTCAACATCTGCAGCTCCATATAGTTTTTTAGCAACAGTTTCGATTTTCTTCTCAATGCTCCAGTCAAAATCATATAATGGTTGGAAACAAGCTGTACAAGCATTTGCAGTATCAACGACAATTTGAGCCAATTCTAATGCTCCATCACCGCCTTTTGCCCAAGAATCATTAATAGCAAATCTTATTCCCATTTCTTTTAAATGATTTACAATAACTTCAATTTCTTCCAGAGTATCTGAACTAAATTTATTTATTGCAACAATAGGTCTGAAGTTAAAATGCTCAAGATTTTCTATATGCTTATCAAGGTTTGCAAGACCAATTTTTACAGCTTCAGGTTTGGGTTCATTTAAATCTTTTAATATAACACCACCATGAGATTTTAATGCTCTGATTGTTGCTACAAGAACCGCTGCGTTCGGCTTTAATCCACCATATTGTGCCTTGATATCAAAGAACTTTTCAGCACCAAGTTCAGATGCAAAACCAGCCTCAGTAACAACAAAATCACTTAGCGACAATCCCATTTTAGTTGCTATTAGCGAATTTGTTCCCTGAGCAATGTTAGCAAATGGTCCTCCGTGAATAATTGCAGGTGTATTTTCTAGTGTTTGAACAAGATTTGGCTTAATGGCATCCTTTAATAAAGCAGCCATTGCTCCATTCGCCTTAAGATCTTTGGAATAAATTGGCTTTTTATCGTAGGTATATCCTATAAAGATACCACCTAGCTTTTCTTTTAGATCAACAAGGTCTGTTGCAAGGCATAAAATTGCCATAATTTCGGATGCAGCAGTAATATCGAAACCTGTTTCTCTAGGCACACCCTGTGTTTGCCCACCCAATCCAATAACGATATCACGTAAAGCCCTTTCGTTCATATCCATCACTCGCTTCCATTTGATTGTACGAGGATCGAGGCCCAAATTTCTGGTTTTACTTTGTATATTATTATCGATTAATGCAGCTAAAAGGTTATGTGCTTTTTCAATTGCCGACAAATCACCGGTAAAGTGCAGATTTATATCTTCCATTGGAACAACCTGAGAATAACCACCACCGGCTGCACCACCTTTAATACCAAATACCGGGCCTAAAGAAGGCTCTCGCAAAACAACCGTTGTTTTATTCCCAAGTTTATTCATTGCCTGAGCTAATCCGATTGAAGTAGTTGTTTTACCTTCTCCGGCAGGTGTTGGAGTTATAGCAGTAACCAAAATAAGCTTGTTCTTTGTAACTTTATCCTCATCAATTAATGATAGAGGTAATTTTGCCTTATATCTTCCGTATGTTTCCAGATTATCTTTATCTACGCCAAGTTTTTCGGCAATATCCTCTATGTAAAGCATCTTAGCTTGTTTTGCAATTTCAATATCATTATTCATAGTAAAAAAGATTTGTGTTTGATTTTGATTATATAACATAAAAATATGTGTTTTGTTTTTGCAGTTTAACAATACAAAAATAATTGTCTGATTATCTGACACTTAACCATCTCCGCTCACTCGGATTTGTAACCACCGCACAGCTCGCTCGGACTTGATTGCATTTCAACAGATTTTGGAGACATTTCTACCCATGGCAAAGGAGTATATTGTCTTTGGCGAGGGCTTCGCCGTTCAGCATATTCTCTGTCTGTAGCAAATTCGTAAAGAATCTCTGCCATTGCCGAGTACATTGGCGACTGGTCGAGTGCTGCATTAGTGAAATACAACTTCAAAAACTGAGTTAGAATTAAGTAATACAGATTAACAAAAAAATTCTAGGTCTATCTAAAAATCTGCAATCTATCTGAATCAAGTTTAATAAAAATAAACAATAAAAGAGTAAAAGCCCACAAAGACGAACCTCCATAACTAAAGTATGGTAGAGGAATACCAATTACAGGAGCTAGCCCAATTGTCATTCCAATATTGACAGCAACATGAAAAAACAAAATAGATGCAACACCATAACCATAAACACGCGTAAAGGATGATCGTTGGCGCTCAGCCAGAAAAATAATTCGTAAAATTAAAAATAAGTAGAGAGATAATACTACTGTTGTTCCAATAAAGCCCCATTCTTCGCCTATTGTACAGAATATAAAGTCGGTACTTTGTTCTGGCACAAAGTTGTATTTTGTTTGTGTCCCGTTTAAAAATCCTTTCCCTGAAAAACCTCCGGAACCTATTGCTATTTTTGATTGATTTACATTATATCCAACTCCTAGTGGATCACTATTTTTTCCTAATAATTCATTTATTCTGTTTTGTTGATGTGGTTGCAATGCATTATAAAATAAATAATCAACTGAAAAAACAAAGGAACTAACACCAATAATAATACTTGCAAATAAAATAAGAGCCTTTTCCTTTTTTACTATATACATAATAATCAACTGGATAGAAATTATTCCTACATTGATAAGCACTAAATCTATTGGATTATTTATAAAAATATCTGTATAATTATAAATAACGATAGAGACAAATAGATATAACAAACTGGAATAAAGTACTATTTTACTTCTCATATTATTTCCATTAGTTAACAAAAAACCAATTACACTAATAACTAAAACTGAAATAACTAATAACTCTAAATTAGATACCAAAGCAAATATAAAAAGTGCAATTATTGCAAAAGATGTAATAAATAAAACTTTATTAAACCCTTCACGAAACAAAACAAAAACAAAAGCAAAAAATACAAGAGCCGATCCTGTATCATTCTGGATAAAAATTAGCCCTGCTGGCAAACCCAACAAAACAATTAATAATATAACATATTTTGGCTTCTCCCAAGAAAATCCAATACCACTAATTAATTGAGCTAAAGCTAAACAAATTGTGATTTTTGTAAATTCAACAGGTTGCATTCTAAATGTTCCTATTTCGAACCATGATTTAGAAGAATTAACTTCAACTCCCAGAAATAACACAAGAATCAACAATAGTATTCCAATACCATAAAAAGGATAAGAAAATGTTGAAAAAAACTTACTATCAATAATAAGCACAACACAAATAATTACAATTGCTAATCCTATCCAAACAAGTTGTTTTCCATATCTTTGTGAAAAGTCAAAAATGTTTGCATGTGATTCATCATATACAGCAGAATATATATTAATCCAACCCAAAAAAACCAGAATAAAATAAATAATAATTGTAATCCAGTCAAGATTTAACAATATGTTATTTCTTTTATTTTTCATCATCCTTTATAGTTAAATCTGCTTCTAAAATTCTTTTTTCCATTGCTATATCACTAATTTCATCCTTGATATATTTTTCTATCATAAGCCTTGCAATGGGAGCTGCCCACACACCACCAAATCCTGCATTTTCGATATAAACAGCAATTGCAATTTCTGGATTATCTTTAGGTGCAAAAGCAACAAAAATAGAATGGTCATCACCATGAGGGTTTTCTGCTGTTCCTGTTTTTCCACATACACGAATATCGCTCAATCTAGCATAATATCCAGTGCCAAATTCTTCATTAACCACCATATCCATACCATCAACAACTACATTATAATGTTCCTTATCAAAAGGAGTAAATATTTTTTGCGTATTAAGTCCTTCGATTTCTACATTATCAATTTTTTTAACCAAATGTGGATTATAATAGTATCCCCGATTAGCAATTATAGCACAGAAATTTGCCATTTGCAACGCCGAAATAAGCAATTCCCCTTGTCCAATGCCCAAGGAGTATATTGTACTAAAAGCCCATCTGTATTTACCATATAAGCGATCGTAAAAGTCAGGACCCGGTATTTGTCCCTTATTTACTCCAGGGATCCCTATATCAAATGCTTTTTCGAAGCCCAAACCAAGTATTTTCTTTTTCCATAATTCTAATCCCATTCTTGAATCTCTAAAAACACTTTCTTTTAAACCACGTTGAATGATTTTTTTAAATACAAAATAAAAATAAGGATTACAAGAATATTGAATTGCTCGAGCAACGCCATTTGCCAAAGGATGATTATGACAACCAACTATTGTATGATCACAAGGAAAATATGCATTAGAGCTTATAATTCTTTCTTGCAATGCAACTAATGAAATTGCTAGTTTAAAAATTGAACCAGGCGGATAAGTTGATGAAACCGCTCTGTTTATCAATGGTTTCCCAGAAGCATTTAATAAGCTATCATAATTGTGTCCTCTTTCCCTACCAACTAATAGTTGAGGATCATATGTCGGACTGGAAACCATTGCTAAGATTTCACCAGAAGCCGGTTCTATTGCAACAATACTTCCTATTTTATTTTCCATTAACTGTTCGCCATATCTTTGCAATTCTGTGTCTAATGTCAAACTTATATTCTTACCCGGTTCGGCAGGCACATCATATTTCCCTTCCATATAACTATCTTGGATATTATTATATACATCCACTAAAAACACTTTAACTCCCTTTTGACCTCTAAGCTTATCTTCATAATACTTTTCAACACCACTTTTCCCCGCATAATCTCCACCGGAATAATATGCATCAGTTTCTAATGTTTTAAGATCAACTTCTCCAACATCTCCTAAAACATGAGCAGCAATTCCTTCTTTATATCGACGCAATGTCCTCTTTTGAACAAAAAACCCTTTATATTTATACATATGCTCTTGTAATCCAGCATTTTGTACAGCCGTAATTTGTTTATAAAATAAAGATGGTCGATATTCTGAATATTCTTTACAAGTAAAAAGTTTTTCGTTAAATTCTTCAGTAGAAATATTCAAGTCCTGACACAAACTTAATGTATCCATATCTTTTATATTTCTGGGAATTACCATCAAATCATATGCAGCTTCATTAGAAACAAGCAAAACCCCATTTCTATCATATATTAATCCGCGAGAAGGGTAAACTATAACTTTTCTTTGAGAGTTATTATCCGAAGATATTTTTAGTGATATATCTAATATTTGAAGATTAAATAATTTAATCCAAATAATTAAAAAAATTACTGTAATAATACCAATAACAACATATTTTCTATCATCAAGGATTTTCATTTTTAATCTTTCGAAAATATAAAATGTCCAAGAACTACAAAAAACAAGCTAACAAGAGAACTTAAAATAACTTTAACTAAAGTAAAGAAAAAATGAGAAAAACTCAATATTTCTATATAAAATAAAAATAAATGATGAACAAATATTAATATTCCAGCATATTTTAAAAACCAGAAAAAACCGTATTTTTTTACTGAGGGAGATTTATTATCATCATATTCATCATGTGGTTTAAAAAATTGTAGCACATAAGGTCTTAAATAAGCTAATAATACAGAAGCAGCAGCATTAATGCCTTGTGTAGAGTTAAATATATCAATACACAAGCCTAACAATAAAGCATATATTAAAGCAGAGTACTTATTAATATTTACTGGCAATAATAGTATAAAAATAATATATATGTATGATGTAACATAATTACTCAAACAGATTCTATCAAAAATCAGTGTTTGTAAAAATACTGAGAAAATAAACAATAATATATATCTTAAATTTTGCCTAATCATTTTCTGTATTTAATTCATTTACTAAATTTTGATGCTCATCCAGATTACAATTTTTCACAACATATACATAACTTAAATTTTTAAAATCTGTATATAAATCCACTACTATCTGATAAAAATCTGTTGCTTTATCCTTAGAGAATGAATGCACTATCCCAACAGGAACTCCTTCCGGGAAAAGTAATGAAAAACCACTAGTAACTAATTCATCCCCTACTTGTACATTTACATATCCTGGAATTTCGTCTAATATAGCAAGATTTTTATCTTTTCCTTCCCAATATAAAGATCCGAAATAATCATTTTTAGCAAATTTTACACTAATTTTTGTATCTGGATTAATTATCGGCATAACCGATGAATAGTTTTTTGAAGAACTATAAATAATCCCTACAACCCCATTTGGACCGATTACTCCCATATCTTGTTTTATCTCACTATTTTTTCCCTTATTTATTGTTAAAAAATTCTTTTCCCCACCAATGTTTATACTTATTACTTTTGCTGCTACATAATCAATACCGGAGTTTTCTATAGCTGGAATTTCATCTTTTCTATATTTTTCAATCTTATTTAATAATCGTTCATTTTCCTTTAAAATACTATCATTTATAGATTTAAGTTTAAAATATACTATTACCTCATTCCATTGTTCATTTATGGTTCCAACAACAACATTTGACGAATTTAAAAAGCTTACTTTATGGTAATTGTTTGCAGTGAAAATCAATACGAAACATCCTACTTCCAACAGGATAAAAACAAAAGAGTATAAATATTTAAAAATAAAATTTAATAAGTTTTTCATTTAATATTTATCGTATCAGGAACTGAAATTTATCAACATTTTTCAATGCTATTCCAGTACCACGTGCTACTGCATGCAAAGGGTCTTCTGCAACATGTACAGGAATATTTGTTTTATCAGACAATCTTTTATCAAGGCCTCTTAACAATGCTCCTCCACCGGCTAAATAAATCCCCCTTGTATATATATCAGAATACAATTCAGGTGGCGTAAGTTCTAAAACTGCCATAATAGCAGATTCAATTTTCGAAATAGATTTATCAAGGCTATGAGCTATTTCTTGATATGAAACAGGAATTTCAATCGGCAAAGCAGTCATTTGATGTGGTCCTCTAACAATATAATCAGCCGGAGGATTCTCAAGTTCTGGTATAGCAGCTCCAACATTTATTTTTATCTCTTCTGCAGTTCTTTCTCCTATTTTTATATTATGTTGTCTTCGCATATATTCTTGAATATCATCCGTAAAATCATCTCCGGCAATACGAATAGATCTATTACAAACAATCCCACCAAGAGAAATAACTGCAATTTCTGATGTACCACCACCAATATCGACAACCATATTTCCCTGCGGAGCCTCAACATCCATTCCAATACCAATTGCAGCAGCCATAGGTTCATATATCATGTAAACTTCTCGTCCTCCGGCATGCTCCGAAGAATCTCTAACAGCTCTTAATTCAACTTCGGTACTACCAGAAGGAATGCATACTACCATTTTTAAAGAAGGATTAAACCAATTTTTATTTTTGTTCAGCATTTTAATCATTCCCCTAATCATTATCTCAGCTGAATTAAAGTCTGCTATTACACCATCTCTCAATGGGCGAACTGTTTTTATACCTTCATGTGTTTTGCCATGCATTGATCGTGCTTTTTGACCTATAGCAACAGATTTTCCTGTTCGTTCATCCAAAGCAACAATAGATGGTTCATCAACAACAACTTTATCATTATAAATTATAATTGTATTAGCTGTTCCTAAATCTATTGCTATTTCCTGCTGTAAAAATGAAAAAAATCCCATATCTTGTCTTTTTTTTAACTTCGAAAGATACACAATCTTTAAAAAAGATGCAAAATTGATTTTAAAAACATTCGCGCACACACTTAACTGACAATCAAACAGTTGGCATCTTGTACATTAATTACAATTTTTCTAAATACAATAATACACATCTAGAAAGCGATAAAAAAATATAATTTATAATTCAAACACACTAATGTTTAAAATGTCTGATACCAGTAAACACCATTGGAATTTGATAATCATTACAAAAATCTATTGTATCTTTATCTCTAATAGAGCCTCCTGGTTGAATAACACAATTTATTCCTTCTTTATAAGCAATTTCAATAGAATCACTAAATGGGAAAAATGCATCAGACGCCATTACTGCATTATTTAAATCAAAACCAAAATTCTTTGCTTTCTCAATAGCTTGTTTTAAAGCATCTACTCTTGATGTTTGGCCAGTTCCACTAGCTAATAATTGAGAATTTTTAACCAATACTATTGCATTTGATTTTGTGTTTTTTACAAGTTTATTAGCAAATAACAAATCTTCTATTTGATTATTATTGGGTTTTTCATTTGTAACATAATTCAAATCCGCTTCAGTTTCTGTTTTGGCATCTCTATCTTGCAATAATGTCCCATTTAAAACAGTTCTATAAGTAATTTTATCAAGATTAAATTCTTTTTGTTGTAAAATAATTCTATTTTTCTTTTGTTTAAGAATATTTAAAGCTTCTTCTGTAAAGTCGGGAGCAATAATTATTTCAAAAAATATTTTATTTATTTCTTCTGCTGTATCATGATCAACAATCTGATTTGAAATAATAATCCCACCAAAAGCAGAAATCGGATCTGCTGCCAAAGCATCTTTCCAAGCTTCAACCAAAGTATTTCGTGTTGCTAAACCACAAGCATTATTATGTTTTAGTATTGCTATTGTAGTATCTTCAAATTCGCCTATTAAATTAACAGCAGCATCAATATCCAAAAGATTATTATAACTAATTTCTTTTCCATGAATTTGAGTAAATAATTTTTCAAAATCACCAAAATACGTTGCTTTTTGGTGAGGGTTTTCACCATACCTTAATGTTTTTCTTTTAGATTGTGATACTTTAAATTCTGTATGATTACAATCATCAAACCAATTAAATATTGCAGTATCATATGCAGAGCTAACACCAAATGATTCACAAGCAAACTTTTTTCTGATTTCTAAATTTGTACAACATTTGTTCTCTTGTAAAATACTATGCAATTCATGATATTGACCTCTGTTTGACACAACAAGTACATCGCGATAATTTTTTGCTGCGGCTCTTATTAATGAAATTCCTCCAATATCAATTTTTTCAATAATTAAATTCTCATCTATTTCTTTTTCAATAGTTTTTTCAAAAGGATATAAATCAACTATTACCAGATCAATAGCAGGAATATCATATTGTATTGTTTGTTCTACATGTCTTTCAGAATCTCTTATAGACAATATTCCTCCAAACACTTTTGGATGTAAAGTTTTAACTCTTCCATCTAATATTGATGGATAACCTGTTAAATCTTCAATTTTAGTCGCAGGAATTCCTAAAGACTCTATAAAACTATAGGTTCCTCCTGTAGAATATATTTTAACTCCATGGTCATTTAGACATTTAACAATTACGTCTAGTCCTTCCTTGTGATAAACAGAAACAAGTGCTGATTGAATTTTCTTTTGCATAAAGCTACAGATTTTATATTTAATAATTTGTGCCAAAATTAAAATTTTAACAACTTAATACAGGAGTTTTTTTCTAAAAGTTTTCACATCTTTTTAACTATTTACAAAAATTCTTTTTTATCTAAGATCTATTTAATTGTAATTCTATTTTCTCAATTTCTCAAAAACTTGTATGTCTTTTATCTTACCGTCTTCTATATCAAATTTTACTGCTGTAATAAATCTATGCCAACCAAACTTACCCGCTGCTCCAGGATTAATATGCAATAATTTATGTTTCTTATCATTTATTATTTTTAAAATATGTGAATGACCACTTATAAACAAATCGGGAGGATTTTGCTTTAAAATTTCCTTGATTTCTTGAACATATCTTCCCGGATAACCGCCAATATGAATCATTAATACATCAATACCACAAACTATAAATCTTTGTATATGCTTTGTCCTTTTTCTAATTATATAATTATCAACATTCCCATAAACTGCACGCATTGGCTTAAGGTTTTCAAGACAATTTAACACATCCTCACTTCCGATATCACCAGCATGCCATATTTCGTTTACATCCGAGAAAAAATCAAGAATCTCCTTATCAATAAAACCATGCGTATCTGAAACAAGTCCTATTTTTATTTTATTTATACTTAATCCACCCTGCATTAACATATAATATAGTCATAAAATAATACAATATTACACACTTAAAATTTCTATTTATTTTATTATTTACAAATAAAATAATATTTAATCAAATAGGTTTGGAATAATTATAAAATAAAATTAAGTTTGTTTAAAAATCTATAATACAGACTATGAAAGTCACAATTACTATTATTTTTACATTTTTTATATGTTTTTACTCATTTTCTCAAATTAATGAGCATGGAGTTCCCTCTTTTAAAAACTTCTCTCCAAAAGACTATGGTCAAGAAAGCCAAAACTTTAGTGTTTTACAAGACAATAACTCTGTAATGTACTTTGGAAATTCCAATGGAATTATGGAATTTGATAATACAAACTGGCAAATTGTAAAAGTTACAGGAAGACCTTTAATGGATATAAACTCAAAAAATGAAATATATTTTGGTGGTTATAATCAATTTGGCAAGATTGAATTTTCGGATGGCGTAATGATCACCCGATTTTTTGACTATCACGAAGAAATAATACCCGGACAAGTAACACAAATTGTTGCAATGGATGATGAGGTAATATTTACAACATCACATCAAATGTTAGTTTATTCAAACGACACACTCATACTAGAACAATCAAATGCTACTGGAATTAAAATATTTCGTCAAGAAAAAAGTTTATTGGTTTACATACCTCAAAGAGGTATCTATCTTTGGCAAGATGAAAGATTTACTCCCCATAAAGACAATGATATATTTAAAAACATCTTAATATTAGATATTATTCCTATCAACGATGTCGACTTTATTATAAAACCAATAAATAAACCGGGATTTCTAATTTACGAAAACTCAGAATTAAAACCATTTAAAACAGATGCTGATGCATTTATTGAAACAAACAATTATTCTGTTGCAAAATTAATAAATGAAAACAACTTAATAATTGGAACAGAACATGGAGGTGTTGTTTGCATAAGCTTATCTGGAGATTATTTATATTCCATTAATATGGATAATGGATTAAGAGATAATCAAATAACGGACATTCTAGTTGACAACAAATGTAGAGTTTGGCTTACTACATATAATGGAATAACTGTAATTGAAACAAATTCAGACTTGAGTTTTTTTGATTCTTCATTTGGTTTTAATGGAGCTGTAGTTTCAGTATATAGATATAATGGAGAATTATATGTTGGAACTTCAAGTGGTGTTTATAAATACAATTCCAAATCTATTTATAATGAAGAAAGAAATATTTTTGATTTTAGATTACGTTTTATTAAAGTTCAAGGGATTCGTGCAATTTGTTGGCAAATGATTGAACTAAACAATAAGCTTTGTACTATTACCTCAAATGGGGTATATGAAATAAACGATTTAAAAGGAAAACTTATTCTTGATGGGAATTTTAATTCTATATTAAAATTAAGTTCTTTCCAAAAAAATTACGTTTTTGGTGCAAGAAATGGTTTATTATTAACAGAAATAAATAATACAAGAATTGATACGATAGGTTATTTAAAAAATCTAAATTACAATATTCGATCTTTAAATGAAGATTTTTACGGGAATATTTGGATGGGAACAAATGAAGATGGACTATTCGAAACCGAATTTTATACCGGTGTTGAAACAAATGCATTATATTATCATTATGATGAACAACAAGGGTTAGCCGAGAACTTTGATTGGATAGATGTTTTTGATTCTTATCAGGGGACTTTATTTTCTACTAGCAAAGGAATATATAGATATAATTATTCTTCTAATGCTTTTATTGTAGATACTATATTAGGATTAGATTTTATAAAGGGCGATAAACATATTTATCCAATTGTAGAAGATAATAAAAAAAACCTATGGTATAGCTGCGTATATGAAGGAAAATATGAAAGAGAAACAGGCGTTTTTATATTTAATGGAAATCGAAAGAAATATACTCCTCTAACTAAACCGTTTTTACAATTAAATGAATATGTAATTGAAAGCATTTACCCAGAAAATGACAGTATTGTTTGGTTTGGGTCTTCTGATGCTCTAATTAAATATGAAAAAAGAAATCTAATCAAAGCGACAACAAAATTTCCTTGTTTTATAAGAAAAATCACAATAAGACAAGACTCTGTAATTCATTTGTCAACCAATGATGATTTATCCAATAAAACTATTAACTATAATTTTAAAGACAAAACTATACGATTCGATTTTACTGCTCTTGATTTTTGCACATTTGGTGAATTAGAATATCAAGTAAAGCTTGAAGGTTTCGACGAAGATTGGTCGGATTGGAGTCCAGAAACATTTAAAGAATATACTTCTCTTGTAGAAAAAACATATGTCTTTAAAGTAAGAGCACGCAATATTTTTGGAAACATTAGCGATGAAGCAAGTATTACATTTGTTGTTGAACCACCCTTTTATCGTACAATATATGCTTTTATTATTTATATAATTGTGTTTGGAGCAATTATTTATCTTGTGTTAAAATTAAATGAACTTCGACATGCAAAAGAAAGATACAGTCTCGAAAAACTTGTTGAAGATCGAACAAATGAATTAGCATATCAAAAAGAACAAACAGAGCAATTAGTAAAAAAGCTCTTACCACAAAATGCAGCAGATGAATTAAGAGAAACAGGTAAAGCCAAATCTCAGAAATACGAAATGGTAACCGTTTTATTTGCTGACATACAAGGTTTTACAGAAATAGCTGAACAAACAAAACCAGAAGAACTAATAAAACATCTCAACAATATTTTCTCTAGTTTCGACAAGATAATTACAAATTATAATATTGAAAAAATAAAGACTATTGGTGATGCATATATGTGTGCAGGAGGTATGCCAAATAAAGATATTACAAACCCTATAGAAGTTGTTTTAGCAGCTCTTGAAATGCAGCGTCAGATTAAACTGATTAATGCAAATAGTAGCTTAAAGCTTGAAATTCGAATAGGCGTTCACTCTGGACCTGTCGTTGCAGGTGTTGTTGGGTCTAGAAAAATAGAATATGACATCTGGGGAGATACTGTAAATATTGCAAGTAGAATGGAATCCCACGGTTTAATAAATAAAGTAAATATTTCTGAAGAGACATATAAACATGTTAAAAATTTCTTCGTATGTCAATATCGTGGCCGAATTGATGTAAAATATAAAGGAGAAATGGAAATGTATTTTGTCCATGAAATTAGAAAGGCTCTCTCAGAAAATTCTGATAGAGAAACGCCAAATAAAGCGTTCATTATTAAATTACAGTTTATTAAATTTAAAATGATGCAAGAAGAAATTTTAGACCAACTTCAACGAAATCTTCCATCAAATTTGTATTATCATAATGTTAAACACACGATTAATGTACTTTATAATGTAGAAGATATCGCACGTGAAGAAGGTGTAGAAGAAGAAGAAATGTTACTCCTTAAATGCGCGGCTCTATTTCATGATGCCGGATTTATGGTAAGTTACGATAATAATGAAGAAATTGGTGCAAAAATGGCGGCACAAACTTTAGAAAAATATAAATTTTCTCAAGACCAAATTGATACTATTAAACGACTTATAAATGCAACAAAAATGCCCCCTAGACCAAAAGATTTATTAGAAAAAATTATTTGTGATGCAGATTTAGACTATCTTGGAAGACCAGATTTTATCCCAATTTCACAAAATTTATTTAGAGAATTATTCGAACGAGGTAAAATAAATACTATCGAACAATGGAACAAAATGCAATTAAAGTTCATTACAAATCACGACTATTTCACATCTACTGCCAGAAAAAATAGAGATGCTGGGAAACAACTCGTTCTTGAAGAACTTAAAGAACTAATTTAATTATTCTTCACTTTCTTCTGGTTCTTCAAGAACCTCTTTGGAATGATTATCATAAAGCCTCCTTACTTCACGATAAATTTTTAATGCACTGCCATAGTCTTTATCCATAACCATAACTTTCACACCATCAATTTGCCCTAAAACACTTTCATTAGAAATTGAACATTCTATACCCAATTCCTCAAGTTTATCTTTTAATATCTCTGCACGATACTCATAACGATAAGTAACTAATGTAACTAATTTATCTTTCATGTCTTTTTCTTATGTTTACGTAATCTTCAAAGTTTTGTTATATAATTAAAAAAAGTGGTTTTTTCGTCCTCAAACTTACATAAAGTTTTTAACTATCACAATATATATAACCCGCATATTCACCGCTTTTTGTAAAACATGTATGTAAACATCAGATTATCATACGTTTATATTGTTTTTCTAAAGTTATTAGTGCACCCAAGTTTTGGTGTTGCTTGCCATTGTCTTTGTGTATCTACTGCGTTGCTAACTTATTGTAATACATTTGTATAACTGCAAACTTATACGCACTTCGATAGAATACCATTAGTATTGCAAAATGAATTTACTTTATTAATTTAGTTTATTATTTCTGAAG
>CAYUWD010000079.1:0-17439 GCA_964448235.1 uncultured Bacteroidales bacterium
TGGAGTTAGACGTCTTGCAGCTACATAAAGTTAACCGCATGAATAATCCGGGTTATGAGTCTTATAAAAAAGAATTTTAACAAATAATTGATTTTATTATACAATATTTTAACTTTGTATTTGATATCTCATAAAAAATGACATGAAAAAATCAGTATTACTTGTTTTAGGTTTTTCTTTCTGTATGATAATTTTATCAAATGCACAACATGAGTATATTGGTATATCATCATATAAGGCTGACATTAAGTATATTGAAAAAATGGAGCCTTCTCCAGAGTCTGAAGCTATTTTAGAACGTCTTAAAATGATTGCATCTAAAAGTACAATTGAATTGGATGTTATGGGAGACGAAAATAAAGAATTAGAAAAATTACAGCGGGATATTAGAGACTTTATCAAACCAAGAAAAGCTACTTATCATAATGTGGAAATAGAGCGTGAGGTTGTGAAATATTTATTGTCATTAGGAGATATTTTGTATGTTGATTGTGTAAATATAATACATGATGATTGGCAATTAAGTCCACGGGGAACTTATAAATATTTTGAGTTTGATGCTGTCGGTAAAAATGCATTAAATTTTTATGTGTTATTAAATGGGTATTATAAGCTTGAGTTGACAAATAAGTCTCGACATAAAGATGCCGGTGGAAGAAATATCCCTTATGTTTATATTGACTATAAGCGAGCTATTACATATAATAATTATTTCCATCGATTAATAAGAAAATAAAATGAATCTAGGTATTGGATCAAGAGTTAACCATAATGAATATGGTTTTGGTGTCGTTGTTCAGATAAAATCTGCTTCATACTTTATTACATTTCAAAATTATGGTATGAGAGAAATTCTTAAAGATAATAATGCTATTGAAATTATTGATCAAATAGAACAACCTGATGATTTGTTAAGCTATGAAATGTTGGAACAAAGCTTAAGAAAAATTCTTCAGGAATTTTCAGATTTACAACAAGTTGTCCCTATTGCAGACAAATGGATTGGAGGAAAAATTGTTCTATGTCCAGGGAATCCTGATTTAAAGAGTTATGAAATGCCAATTCAGACTTTTTTTAAAAAAATAATTATGGTGAGAGATAGAATAAGAGTTTTGGAGCAAAAAGTTAATTCAAGTAATATTTCGGAAGAAGAAAAAATTGCTATTCAACAGTACATTACTCGTTCCTATGGGAGTTTAACCTCATTTAATATTCTATTTAAGAATAAATCTGATCAATTTACTGGTGAATCGGGGAAATAGTGTTGTGGAAGTGTGATATTGACGATTTAGGTATAATTGTTGATGCGTTTCGTTTACTGATTTGATATTTAATGAAAATTATTAGATTAATAATTATTTTACAATTTTATAGTGTAGTGTTTTTTGCTCAGGATTCTGCTGTGATAAAACTACAAGAATGGCAAAATAATTATTTAATAGCTGAAAATATTTATTCTAAATTATCTGAAAATACTGAACTATATGAAAAAAGTCAGGTATATGAAGATGATTCTGTTCTAAATTTTTATTTAAATCAATCACTTGATAAAATTGTACAGTCTTTACAAAACACTAAAGACGTTATTGCATTTAGTGGATATTATTCAACTGATGCACAATATGCAATGTTTGAATCATGTCTTTTGGGTTTATGGTTTAATCAAATAGATGTGGCAAAAAAAGTTTATCCAGATAGTTTGGCTATTGCATTTTTAGATATTTGTACTACTTTGCGAACAGATGTGAATTCATTGTCATTTTATGATTTAAATTATTTAGGTGTAAGTAAAGATAATTTTTATCAATCATATTATGATATGCTGTTTATTCAGTTTCTTCATGCTTTGAAAAAAAATGATAATCTGGTAGCATATAAAACAGGTGATGAATATTTGACAAATTTATTGCTTAATTTTGATAGAGATTTCCCTTCTATTATATTTTATGAGCCCCAGTATTCTTATGAACAGAGAAGAGTTTACCGGATTTTAAACGAATTAACTCCACTGTGTGATAAAGTAAATAAAAAGATGGTATATAATTTACTTCAATTGGAGTATTTGGCAAACTTTTATTCTTATGAGAGACAAAATGATTCAAGTTTTAGCTTAAATGATAGTGAACTAGAGATGATAAAATCTTGTGAAGAAATAATAGATAATAATTATAATGAGTTTAAAAAAATTGAAGAATCAGAATTACGTCTTGCTGATGTTTACTTTTTATTAGGGAATAGCAGATTGGGCCTTAAATACTATTCTCAGGCAATAATTAAACAAGAAACATCTACATCTGATTTAAAAAAGTTTATTGATTTTACGATACCTCTTACTGATTCATTATCAGATACAGAATTTATTGATGAATGTAAAAAATATGTAGATGATGCTGCAGGTTTTATTTTTCAGAAAGAGAAACCTATACAAGAATTAGAAGAATTACAATATTTAGTGAATTGTTTTAAGTTTTCTGGGAATATCGAAAAAGTAGAAAGAATTAAAGCAAAGTTAAATGCAATTGAAGAAGAAAAAATTGCAAGAGAAAAAATAATTTCTAAACGAAGCAAAACCGGTTTTAGATTAGGATTTGCTCCTATTAAACTTGCGCTTATAAATAAGTACCACAACTATTCAGTTTTTGGTGATGTTAAAATTAAAGGTTTCGAACAAGGCTTTAGGTATTGTAGATATAATGGGATAGAGGATCATTACAGATTTGGGGCTTGGATGTATTCAGGGGATGACGAGAGAGCATTTAATAAATATTCTGGTGATGAATTTTCTTATTGGATTACTTTACATAATATTGATGAATTTGATACAGAACAAAAGTTTTGTCTTGAATTAAGGTACGGTAGATATCGATTCGACCCGATTGTTACAAACATTATTAATCGCGAAACTGAATATTTCCAATTTTATAATTATTCTGTAAATGCTATAGCACATAGGTATGATTTAAGTATTGTTTATCGTTATAGTATTTTTGCAGGTGATATATTTTTCTTTGAAACCAATATCTCTATGGGATTAGGTTTTAGGTATATTACTTCTGAATTTAATAATCAGTATTTTTTAATTGACGATTATCGATATTCTGACGATCTTTGGCCAATGCTAACGGTCCCTTTGCGTATGGGTTTTAGAACTGGAATTAGGTTTTTGTAGTTTTTTTTTTAAATCAAGACATAAAAATTTGTAATTTCACAATTTTAAAACTTGGATTATGAAAATGCAAAAGTATATTCCTCAAATTTTAATAATTGTTTTTACTTTTATCCTTTATGCTAACACTATTGGACACCAGTATGCTCTTGATGATAAAATGACATACTGGAAAAATGAATATGTTCAGAAAGGTGTATCAGGAATACATGATATTTTGGCTTATGACTCTATGGCAGGGATGTTTGGTAAGGATAGTAAAGAACTTGAGGGAGGTAGATATCGTCCCTTATCATTAGTTACATTTGCTTTGGAAGTTGAATACTTTGGAAAATCTACTAAGGATATTTCAGCCAAGCAGGAATTTGTTGGAAATCCCGGATTAAGTCATTTTATAAATATATTATTATATTGTATTTCTTTAATAGTGCTTTTTAATGTTTTAAAAAAGTTGTTTAGAGGTTTTGAGGTTCAGTATTGGTATTTAAGTATTCCTTTTATTGCAACAATGCTATTTGCTGCACATCCTTTACATACAGAAATAGTAGCAAATATCAAAGGTCGTGATGAAATACTTGCATTTCTGTTTTCTATTAGTAGCTTGAATGCAATAATAAATTATATTGATAGAAATAAAAAACAGGATTTAATTTTAGCTTTTGTGTTAATTTTTCTTGGGGCAATGTCAAAAGAAATTAGTATAACTTTTCTGGCGATTATCCCAGCAAGTATTTATTTTTTTAGGGATGTAAAAGTCTCTAAAATACTTATATCTATCTTACCTGTTTTAGCCGGAATAATTTTATATTTAATAATTAGACAATTAGTAATCGGTGATCAATCTGAATTGGGAGCAAGTACTTTAATGAATGATCCTTTTATGTATGCTACTAATGGTCAAAAATATGCTACAATATTTTATACTTTATTATTATATTTAAAACTGCTGATTTTTCCGCATCCACTAACTTGGGATTATTATCCATATCACATCTCGTTATTACAATTTACAGATTGGAAAGTATTACTTAGTTTGTTAATACACATATCTTTATTTGTTATTATGATAATTGGAATAAAGAGAAAGAGTATCTTTTCTTTTGCTATTTTTATTTATTTGGCAACTCTATCAATTACTTCAAATATTCTTTTTAGTATTGGAGCATTTATGAGTGAGAGATTTGTTTTTGTTTCATTGCTTGGCTTTTGTATTTTTCTTGCATATCTGATATCGGAAAAAATAAAAATAAAAATGGGACATCTGACAAAATATAGAAAAGTTGGATTAACAATTACTGCGATAATTTTACTTGCATTTTCATTAAAAACAATTAGTCGAAATCGTGTATGGGAAAATAATTTAACCCTTTTTGAGCATGATATTAAAATTTCGTCAAATTCAGCAAAAGGTAATAGTACGTATGGTAGTGAGTTATATAAACTTTCAGAAGATGCCGAAGTGGCAGGTGATACTGCTTTAAGAGATAAATATTTGCTTCAATCTATACCATATTTCGAGAAAGCAGTTGAAATATATCCTGATTATAGTGAGGCTTTAGTAAGGCTTGGGAATATATATTATAAGCTGGATGGAGATTACAAAAAAATGTTTGAATATTATATTAAAACTTTAAAAACTAGCCCTTTGAATGCTGATGTCTGGAATAATGCTATTGGAGTTTTAGTCTATAATGTTAATGAGCCTGAGTATGAAAAACAAGTTTGGCTAGAGTTTATTAATGCTGCTCCAGAACGACCTGATCCATATTTACAAATAGGTAATTTATATTATTTTACACCTATTGCAGATGTGGATTCAGCGATTTTTTATTTCGAGAAAGCAGTTAAAATTATACCACAAAATTTTAACCTTTTGTTTCAATTGGGAGTTTCTTATGGGAATAAGCAAAATTTTGTTAAAGCACGGGAATATTTATTAAGAGCAGCAGAAATTAAGGATGATTCTGAAGTGTTTAGATATTTGGGAATTACTTATGGAATGGAGGGCAATGATGTTAAAGCATTAGAATATTTTCAAAAAGCACTTGTTCTTGATCCAGAAAATGAAGTACTTAAACAAAATATACAAATTGCGAAAGAAAGAATTTAGTCGTTTGTAAATATTGTAAATTGTTTAATAAATGGTAGGTTAATTTATAATTGTTTATTTGTTAAATAAAATGAGTTTTGTCCTATCAGTAGAACTCAAAATTTTGTACCTTGCATAAAATTGTATAAATAGATGAAAAAAATTGTTCAAAATATTAGAAAAGATTTCCCAATTTTATCGGAAAAGGTTTATGATAAGCCACTTGTGTATTTTGATAATGCTGCAACAACACAAAAACCTAAAGTTGTATTAGATACTATAAATGAGTTTTATTCAAAATATAATGCTAATATCCATCGTGGAATTCATTTTTTGAGTAATTACACAACTGAAGCTACTGAAAATGCGCGTAAGACTATACAGAAATTTATTAATGCTAAATCAGAGAATGAAGTAATAATAACAAAAGGGACAACAGATTCTATAAACTTATTAGCTTTTTCATTTGGGGAGAAATTTGTTAATGAAGGAGATGAAATTTTAGTTTCTGAAATGGAACATCATTCGAATATAGTTCCATGGCAATTAATGTGTGAGCGTAAAAATGCTAAGTTAGTCGTGATTCCTATGAATGATTTTGGGGAGCTAAAGATTGAGACATTAGACAGCTTAATAAGTAAAAAAACTAAAATTATCGCTGTTGCTCATGTGTCAAATGCTCTAGGGACAATCAATCCAGTAGAAAAAATTATAGAAAAAGCTCATATTAACAAAATACCTGTTTTGATTGATGGAGCACAGGCAGTTCAGCATATCTCTGTTGATGTTCAAAATTTAGATTGTGATTTCTATGTTTTTTCAGGACATAAATTGTATGGACCCACAGGGGTGGGAGTTTTGTATGGGAAAGAAAAATTTCTTAATGAATTGCCTCCATATCAGGGCGGTGGAGAAATGATCTCTAAAGTTAGTTTTGAAAAGACAACTTTTAACGATCTTCCTTTTAAGTTCGAAGCTGGTACCCCTAATTATATTGCAGCTATAGGCTTAGCAAAGTCAATAGAATATGTTGAAAATTTGGGCTTAGAAAATATATGTATTTATGAAAATGAGCTATTAAAATATGCTACAGATCAACTTCGGGGAATAGATAAAATTAAGATTTTTGGCGAAGCAAAAGAAAAGGCAAGCGTGATTTCGTTTTTAATTGATAATATCCATCCTTCTGATGTAGGAACTTTATTGGATCATATGGGTATTGCAATTCGAACAGGAACGCATTGTGCAGAGCCAGTTATGCAGCATTTTGGTATTAATGGAACCATGCGTATATCAATATCATTTTATAATACTTTTCAAGAAATAGATGTCTTTATATCATCATTAAAAAGAATAATAAAAATGTTTTAGAAGAGCGATGTGTGTAATTAACATTAAGTATTTCATAAAAAATTGATGTTTATTTATATTATTAAGTTTTGACTAATAACTTTACCATGTATTTGTTAAGATTGTGAAGATGAAAGGAAAAATATTTCTTATTATAATTTTTTTGGTTTGTTTTAAACCATTATTCTCTCAGGTAGAGGCTATTATACCTTCTGATAAACCAAAATTAGTTGTAGCGATTGTTGTTGAGCAAATGAGAGAGGATTATATAGGTAGGTTTTGGGATAATTTTGGACATAAAGGGTTTAAAAAATTAGCCATTAATGGAACCTATTGTAAGAATGCAAACTTCAATTATACTTTAACGCAAACAGCACCGGGATATACAACGATTGTTACAGGTGCAGAGCCTTCTGAACATGGCATTGTTTCTGATTATTGGTTTAATCCATTAACAGGACAAAAAGAAAATTGTATTTACGATTCGCGCTCCCATACAATAGGACAAAAAAATGCTTCAGGGGTATATTCTCCAAAAAATCTTTTTACAACAACATATAGTGATGAGGCAAAATTATTTAATAGAGGGAAATCAAAAATTATATCAATCTCTCTTTCAAAATATGGAGCGGTTTTGTCATCAGGTTTTTCAGCTGACGCTGCTTATTGGATGGATGAAGAAACTGGGAATTGGATAAGCAGTTCATATTATATGGAGAGCCTTCCGGATTGGGTTGATAAATTAAACGATAAAAAAATGCCTGATGAGTATTTATCACGAGAATGGAATCCATTGTTGGATATAGATAAATATAATGAAGTGTTACCAGATTCAAGTATATATGAATTTGGAATAGATGGAATTTATAAAGTTTTTCCTTATGTATATCAAGATATAGTAAAAACAATACCAGATTATGAATTATTGAACATGATTCCTGAAGGGAATACACACACAACAGATCTAGCTATTGCATCAATTTATAATGAAAACTTAGGACAGGATGAAGAGACAGACTTTTTATTTATAAATTATTCTGTTTCAGAAAATATTGGAAAACTATATGGACCACAGTCAATAGAAATTCAGGATTTGTTTTTACGACTCGATCAGGATTTAAGTCATTTGATTGATGTTATAGAAGAAACTGTAGGAAAAAATAATACTTTGATTTATTTAACATCAAATCATGGAGTTTCTGAAACTCCTCAATATTTGTTAGATAATAAAATGCCAGCCGGTAATTTTAAACAGCATTATATCCTTGCATTATTAAATTCATATCTTAAAGCTATATATGGTGAAGGGAATTGGGTGTTGGATTATAGTAATAATCAGATATATTTGAATAAAACACTGATTGAAGATTCGCAAATTCCTTTGGCAGAATTTCAAGAAAAAGTGATATCGTTTATTATTAATTCTGGAGGTATATCAAATGCGATTAGTTCACATCAATTTCAAAATATTGTATTTATGCAAGGGATGCCAAGAAAAATGCAGAACTCATTTAATCAAAAACGATCTGGCGACATTATGATTTCATTAAAATCAGGTTGGATTGAAGATATCCCTTTTGCTACAAATCATAATTCCGGTTATAAGTATGATACAAATGTCCCTTTGATTTTTTATGGATGGAAAGTAAAAAAACAAAAATTATATAGCAATATTAATATGACAGATATAGCACCTACTATTTCAATGATATTAGGAACTCCGGCTCCTCCTGTTTCAAGTGGAAATGCTTTAGAAATAGTATTTTATAATAGGTAAAAAAGTTGTGAATTTAAACAACTTTATCGCTATTAAAACGTTTAATAGTAAAATATGATTGTAATAAAAAGAATACAGACTAATATGAAAAGGTTATTTATTTTTACATTTGCTTTGGTAATATCAGGTTTTTTATTTGCTCAGCAAAATGAAATAGAAACAGTTGTTTTATCACAGGATGATACTACTTTTGTAGATACATTGAATAAGAATTTAATTGGTCTAAATGTGTATCCGGCATTAAGCATTTTTGGTAGTGGTAGAATGCCTGCTTCAAAGATAACATTACAATATAAACATCTATATGATAAAATGAACGTGCGTGGAAGCATAAATTTTATTAACTTTTATAGAGATAACGATTATATAGATGTTATAGCAAAGACTTCTGATCTTGTTATCTCTGACGGAGATACAACAATTGTTGATTCTTTGATTTTTAGACAGTTCTATTATAACTATTACACATATGATATTAGATTTGGTGCAGAAGCAGCATTTCCTGGGAAAAATTATAGGTTTTATATTGGTGGGGGAGTAATCGGAGGATATCATTTTAATGGAGAATATTATTACCATTACAAGCAAGAATTTAATGGGTATCCTGTTAGATCTATTAACTATATTAATGTAATCCCTTTTGGTCCTGAAACCTTAGGATATAGAGAAGTCGATTTTCTTAAAATGGGTGCGGATTTAACTATTGGTGTTGATATGAACATTTCACCAAACTGTGTAATTTCTTTACAATATGCACCAGAACTTGTGTATTATCATTCTTTAAATCAAAGAGTTATTGATCCAGATAGTTATTACACTAATGATGTGAAAAGTGAATTTGTTTTTATCCCTGATTATATAGATTTAATTGTAAGTATTCGATTTTAAATTATAAGATATTTTCAATTTCTTTTAGCGTTTGTATCTCATGAGTAGGTCTATGTTCAGATGTAAATTTATGTGGATTAAACCAAATTGTATCAACACATACATTTGATGCTCCTTTAATATCTGTTTCAATATCATCTCCAATTACTATAGATTCTTTTTTTGTAGCTTTTGTTTTTGCAATAACAAAATTAAAAAAATCTTTGTGTGGTTTATTGCAACCAATTTCTTCTGATGTGAAAATTGAAGTAAAAAATGGATTTAATCCACAATTATCAATTTTTAAATATTGTACTTCCTTAAAGCCGTTAGTTATTATATGTAAATTGTATTTTGCAGATAAGTATTGTAATATGTCTTTTGAATATGGGAGTAATTTCGTTTTAGTCGGACTAATTGAAATATAATCATAACTCATGCTTTTCGCTTCTTCAATACTATCAATCCCAAAGAGCTGTATGCTTTTATAAAATCTTTGCCAACTTAATGTCTCTTTAGTTATTTTTCCTAAACGATATTCTTTCCATAATTTTTCATTAATCTTTCTGTATTCAGAAAAAAAATCTCTAAATTGACAATATCTATCAAGTTTGTGTTTATTGAATATTTCGATAAATGTTTCTTTTGAATTTGATTCAAAATCCCATAAAGTTCGGTCTAAATCAATAAATATATGTGAGTATTGCATATAATTTTTTTTGCAAATTTATAATCAATGTAAATATAATACTATGATAAAACTCTTAAATTTACTGTTGGTAAAAACAAAATTACATTGAATATTTGTAGTGGGTTTTTATTATGGCAAAATATTTTAATATTAATACGAACAATATTATCTTATATTTGTTTTGTAATAAAAATTATGATGAAGACGTTTAAAAACAAGTTAATTTTTCGAATTATAATAACAGTTTTAGGTGTTATTGCAGGTTATTTATATTGGAGATATATTGGTTGTGCTTCTGGGACATGTCCAATCAAATCTAAATGGTATTTATCGAGTCTTTATGGTGGCGTGTTTGCATATTTAATCAGTGGGTTTTTTATTAAACATAGGCAGATAGATAATAAAAAATCAAATCAAAAATAAACAAAATAAAAACAAATTTATATGAAGAATTCATTATTAATTATTTTAGTAGTTTTAAGTGTATCCCTTTTGACAGGAGCTTGTAATAATCAAGATACAAAAGCTAAATCAAATATTACTAATACAGATGAGAGTTTTGAGGATATAATTAAAAGTGAGGTGCCTGTAATAGTAGATTTTTATGCTGATTGGTGTAGCCCATGTAAAACACAAGGACCTATAATTGATGAATTGGCAAATGAAATGGGCGATAAGGTTCGTGTTGTAAAAATTAATGTTGACTATGAAGAAAAATTGACAGAAAAATATGGAATACAAAGTATTCCTACTATTATTGTTTTTCAAAAAGGAGAAATAGTATGGAAAGCTGTGGGAGTACAGGATAAGGAAATACTAAAAAATGTAGTTTTGGGAAAATCTGAAGTTACAAATGTTGAAGACCAAAACAATATAGGTGATTTTAGTCAAATTATTCAAAGTGATATACCGGTAATTGTTGATTTTTATGCAGAGTGGTGTGGTCCATGTAAAATTCAAGGGCCTATTATTGATGAATTAAAAGCAGAATTAGGCAATAAAGTTAAAGTTGTGAAGGTAGATGTAGATAGTGAAGTTGAGCTTTCTCAGAAGTATGGAATACAAAGTATTCCTACACTAATAGTTTTTCAAAAAGGAGAAATAATATGGAAAGCGGTGGGAGTACAACAAAAAGAGAATTTAACTAAAGTTATTATGGATGCACAATAAAATATTTATTCTTAGTAAATTCAATAAAAGATAATCTAGAATAACAATTTGATAAAACTGGTATGTGTAAAAATAACGACTGTAAATTTTTACAGTCGTTATTTTTATTTTATTAAATATCCAAAATTGTCACCCATTCAAATGGATCTTCAACATCTCCATATTGTATGCCTACTAAGGTTTCATATAGTTTAGTAGATATTGGTCCTGGTTTACCATCTTTGCAATAATTGTATACTTCTTTGGTGTCGAGATCTTTTATTTCACCAATTGGAGAGATTACTGCAGCTGTTCCACATGCTCCAACTTCTTCGAATGTTTCAAGTTCTGTAAATTCAACAGGACGTCTTTCTGTTTTATATCCTAAGAAATTTGCTAATTCTTCAAGACTTTTATTAGTTATCGAAGGCAAGATTGATGATGATTTTGGAGTAATATAAGTATTGTTTTTGATTCCGAAGAAATTTGCGGCTCCAATTTCATCAATATATTTTTTCTCAACGCAATCTAGATACATAGGAGCACCATAACCTTGTTTGTGAGCTTTTTCTACTCCTTTTAAGCTTGCTGCATAGTTTCCACCTACTTTTAATGTTCCTGTTCCAAGTGGTGCTGCGCGGTCGGAATCTCTCACAACGGCAATCTTAACAGGATTAAATCCTTCTTTGAAATATGGTCCTACAGGAGTTACAAAAATCACAAAAGTATATTCTTCGGATGGTTGTACACCAACTTTTGGTCCTGAACCAAATAAGAATGGACGAATATAAAGAGATGCTCCTGTCCCGTGTGGAGGGACAAAATCTTTATTTAACTCGACAACTTTTTTTACCATATTGAAAAATAAATCATTGTCAACCTGAGCCATAAAAATGCCTTTTGCAGAATTTTGTAGTCTTTTTGCATTTTCGTCCCATCTAAAAAGTCTGATTTTGCCATCTTTACCTCTATAGGCTTTCATTCCTTCAAAGGCTTCTTGTCCGTAATGAAGGACTGTCGCAGCCATATGAATGTTGACGTGTTCCGAATCGCTAACTTCAATTTCTCCCCATTTCCCTTCTTTAAATGTACAACGGACATTGTAATTTGTTTTAACGTAAGCGAAAGGAAGTTTTGACCAATTTAAATCTTGCATAGTAGTAAATTTTAGTTTTTCAAAAATAAGAAAATGCTAGAAAAACAAATAATAAATTACTATGTTATTAAATATATTTTAGAAAATAATTAAAATTTTACCATTCCATAAATTCACAAATTTTACGATGGAAATCAGTATTGTCAATACCTCCTGAGAACAACTCAGCTTTACGGCCAATTGAATAAACAGGAACTCTTGTTCCGGTATGAGACCATGTTGAAAATGATACAGAAGCTCTTGTATTAACTATGTCAACATAGCTTGATGCAATTGGATTATATGAACCATATATTTCGTATAATTCATTTTCTGATAAGCTTGTATTATCATAAAAATAATAGTCAAATGCACTATTTAGTTTTGAATTTTCAATTTCAGTAAGTGTAATTGGGCTTGTTAGAAAAAATTCTTCTGCTAATTCTTGTATTTCTTCAATTGAATATGAAGAATGAGAGTTTTTGTAATCACTAATCTTAGAAGAAAAATAACCAAGTGAGCAGGACTGGAGATACAATTCTGCATACTCTCCATGATATCCATTTTGGTTATTGCCTAGAGATAGTCCACCTGTTTCATGGTCGGCAGTTACGATGATTAAAGTTTCGTCTGGATGGTTTAAATAAAAACTATAAGCTTCGTAAAGTGCATTATTAAAATCCTGAACGTCTCCAATTATTGTTGCAGCATCGTTGCTATGCGATGCCCAGTCTATCTTTCCACCTTCGACCATTATGAAAAATCCTGTTTCATTATATAGAAAATCGATTGCAGTTGAAACAATTTCTTTAAGAGTATATCCTCCATACACATCTCTATCTATTGCGTATGGCATATCTGCATTCCATTGTAATACGGGATTTGTAAATAGAACTTTTGAATTATCTGAATTTAAGGACGAAATAGTAGATAAATCATTACAAAGGGTGTAACCATTTTCTTCTGATATCGAATAAAGATCTGTTTGAGAATTGTCACTTCCTGTTGGGTTTTTAAAACCACCACCACCAAAAAATTCAAACTTGCTTTCGGGAAGTTCTAATCCAATATCATAATAATTTGATCGTGATTGATTGCTAGCATAGAAAACTGCCGGCGTTGCATGATTGATGCTTACAGTAGTTATTATTCCGACTTTAAAATTATTTTGATGGGCTAATTTTGCTATAGAAATAGGTTTTAGGCTATCTGTTAGTGTAGGGAAGTATGAAATAACACCATTATCGGCTTTTTCTCCGCATGCAATTGCTGAACCGGCAGCTCCCGAATCTGTTATATTACTGTTGTTAGAATATGTTGTGCATAATCCAAAGTATGGAAAAGTTGTCATTGTGAGATTACTCATGCCAAATTCATTTTCCAGTCCTGATAGATAAGCTTCGGTAAGACTTACATGATTTGTTCCCATACCATCACCAATAAAAAGAAAAATATACTTGGGTTTTATGCTTTCAGAATTATCGGGATATGGCTCATTACAGGAAATAAGTATTCCTAAAAACAAAAAAACAATAAGGACTCTATTCAAATTTATATTCATTTTACAAATTTAAAGTAATTTTATTAAAAAATAAGTATGATTTTCGTTTTAGAGTAGTATTTTTGAGATAAATTTTGAAATTTATTTATATTATGAACAGCAAAATTATTTTATACAATTCGTTGAGTAGGAAAAAGGAAGAGTTTAAACCAATTAATTCACCTTTTGTGGGAATGTACGTTTGTGGTCCAACAGTATATGGAGATGCACATCTTGGGCATGCTAGGCCTGCAATAACATTTGATTTATTATTTAGATATTTTAAGCATAAAAATTTTAAAGTCCGTTATGTTCGTAATATTACCGATGTAGGGCATTTAGAAAACGATGCAGATGCTGGTGAAGATAAAATCGGCAAAAAAGCAAGACTGGAACAGTTAGAACCAATGGAAGTGGTGCAGTTTTATTCAGATAGATATCATCGGGAAATGGAAAAATTAAATGTGTTAAAACCAAGTATTGAGCCCAGAGCTTCCGGACATATTATTGAGCAAATTGAACTTACAAAGACAATTCTTAAAAAGGGATTTGCTTATGAAAGCAATGGGTCGGTTTATTTTGATGTAGAAAAATACAATCAGAAATATAATTATGGAATTCTTTCGGGAAGGGTTTTAGAAGATATGTATAGTAATACACGTGATCTTGATGGACAATCAGAAAAAAAGAATAGTTTTGATTTTGCTCTTTGGAAAAAAGCAAGTCCGGAACATATTATGCGTTGGCCTTCTCCTTGGAGCGATGGCTTTCCCGGATGGCATGCAGAATGTTCTGCTATGGGACACAAATATTTAGGAGATGAGTTTGATATTCATGGAGGGGGAATGGATTTACTTTTTCCTCATCATGAATGTGAAATTGCTCAAAATACTGCTGCTATTGGAGAAAATACTGTTAAGTATTGGATTCATAATAATATGATTACAATTAATGGCCAAAAAATGGGTAAATCTTTAGGTAACTTTATTACACTCGAAGATTTATTTAATGGAACAAATAAAGTCTTAGAAAAGGATTATAGCCCGATGACTATAAGGTTTTTTATTTTGCAAGCACATTATAGAAGTACTTTGGATTTTTCGAATGATGCTTTGTTGGCTGCTGAAAAAGGACTTTCTCGTTTGTTAAAAGGTGTCGAAACTTTATCAAAACTTAAAGCTGATGAAACTGGAGAATATGATGCAAGTGCTTTAATGCAGACTTGTTATGATGCTATGAATGATGATTTGAATTCTCCGATTGTTATTGCTCATTTATTTGATGCATTAAAAACTGTTAATTCTATCGAAAATGGTAAGTTAAAGATAAATTCAGAAAATTTGAAAATTTTGAAAAACGTATTTAATATTTTCTTATTCGAAATTTTAGGTTTGCAAAAAGAAGAAACTGTGAATGAATCAAATAATGAAATTTTAAATGGCGTTGTTGATATGGTTCTCAATTTAAGATTACAAGCTAAAGCAAATAAAGATTATGCGACATCTGACTTAATTAGAAACGAACTTACTAAATTAGGTATTACTGTGAAAGATAGAAAAGACGGTTTTGATTGGGAAATTTAAGAAATCAAAAGCTATGAATGTAGTGCTTGTTTAAGAGCATAAAAATTGCATATTTGCAAATCGAAGATTAATTTATGAGTAGTAAGCAATTATTAAAGAAGTTTTTAGTATGGAGGATAAAACATGTTAACGAACGTGTTTTTATTAGTGTGCTTGCTATTATTACCGGAATAGTAACTGGTTTGGTTGCGGTTGTTATTAAAAATTCTGTTCATTTAATGCAGGATTTATTAAAAGGCTGGTTTGACGCTAAAACAGAGAATATATTATTTATTTTTTATCCAATAGTAGGTATTACATTAGCAGTTATAGTTGCTAGATACTTTATTAAGAAAAAGGTAGGGCACGGAGTCCCAACGGTTTTACATGCAATAAGTAGAACAAAGGGTATTATCAAGCCTCATAATATGTTCTCGTCTATTATAACATCTACATTAACTGTAGGATTTGGTGGTTCTGTAGGTCTTGAAGGTCCAACAGTAGCTACAGGTGCTGCTTATGGAAGTAGTATTGGAAAATTATTCCATTTAAATTATAAGCAAATTATTCTATTGTTGGGTTGTGCATCAACAGGGGCAATGGCTGCAATTTTTAAAGCTCCTGTGGCAGCAATTGTTTTTGCTCTCGAAGTTATTATGCTTGATTTAACAATGGCATCACTAGTCCCTTTATTATTAGCATCTGCTTCGGCTGTTACTACTTCATATCTTTTTATGGGACAAAATGTATTGTATCCTGTAGAGCTAACAGACGCATTTAAAATATCAGAATTGCATTTTTATGCAATACTTGGAGTGTTTTCGGGTTTGGTTTCTGTTTATTTTACTAAAATGTATATGTTTGTTGGTAAAGTTTTTAAAAAGATTAAATCCTGGGTTTGGAAGCTCGTTTTTGGGGGGCTTATTTTAGGTTTATTGATATTCCTAATGCCAAGTTTATATGGTGAAGGATATGAAGTAATAAATGGAGCTTTGAGTGGGGATTTTGACCACTTGTTTCATAATACATTTTATTATAATTTTCAATCTAATTTTTGGATTATTGTATTGGCATTTTTTATGGTATTGTTGTTTAAAGTAATTGCAACAAGCGTAACATTTAGTGCTGGTGGAGTAGGGGGCGTTTTTGCTCCTGCGCTATTTTTAGGCTCAAATATTGGATTAATGTTTAGTGTTGTAGTTAATAAAATGGGTTGGAATTTGTCTTTGTCAAATTTTGCGTTGGTAGGAATGGCAGGTTCTATTGCAGGGATTATTCATGCCCCATTGACAGCAATTTTTCTTATCGCCGAAATTACCGGAGGATATGAATTGTTTTTACCTCTTATGATTGTTGCTGCAATTTCCTATGCGACAGTAAGATTATTTACTTCAAATTCTGTTTATACAAGACAATTGGCTCAACGAGGAGAATTAATGACACATAATGCAGATAAAAATATGTTATCAATGTTGTGTCTAGATTCTATGATTGAAAAGAACTTTCTGACTGTTAAAGAAAATGCCAGTTTAGGAGATCTTATTAAAATTATTTCTAAATCAAGTAGAACAATATATGTAGTAGTGGATGATGATAATATGTTGAAAGGAATTGTTTGGCTTGATCATGTTAAACATATTATGTTTAAACCAAAATTATATAAGACAACATTTGTGAAAGATTTGATGTATATGCCAACAGAAATTGTAGATAAGAATATGAGTGTACATCAGGTTGCTGAAATGTTTGCAACAACGAGTCATTATAATTTGCCAGTTGTTGATAAAGGGAAATATCTTGGATTTGTTTCTCGGGCAGCTGTATTTTCGAATTATAGAAAAAAAATGAAGCATTTTGCTAATGATTAGAGAGTTAGTGCCTACCTTTAGATAAATTTAGGGGATATAGTACTTGGAGTATTTGGAGTATTTGGAGTACTTGGAGTACTTGGAGTATTTAGAGTACTTGGAGTTTATTGAGTATTTAGAGTACTTGGAGTATTTAGAGTACTTAGAGTTTATTAAGTATTTAGAGTACTTGGAGTATTTAGAGTACTTGGAGTTTATTGAGTATTTAGAGTACTTGGAGTATTTAGAGTACTTAGAGTTTATTA
>CAYUWD010000080.1:0-17180 GCA_964448235.1 uncultured Bacteroidales bacterium
AATGTCTCCCTATTGATTATGTAAATTTAATATTTTTCAAAGATATGAGTTCGACTTAAGATTCTAGTCACAGAAAGTTCTATTTATAGTAGATTCGGACTAAAGATTTTGAAATAATAGCGTACTTCGGCATGCTCAGCAACCAGGCTATTAAGAAAAGTATTTAGTTCGAAGATGCTGTAAAGAGGATTTTAAACTTTGATTTATCAAATTTTGGCATAAATATTCCCAAATCTGCTCAAAATATCCCGATATGTCTTCACAAATTTAGAAATATTTCTACTCAAAATTTATATAAACTGTGACCGAAGCTTAGGTCGAACTCACCTTATTTTATTATCCGGTAATAATAATTTGGAAACAAAAAAGCCCACCATAATTGGCAGGCTTTATTAATTATAAAATTAGATTTAAATTAAGTTTACATTTTCTACTGCATTTTGGCCATTTTTAATAGCTTCTTCATTTAGAGGAAGAAGTTTATGGTTACGAGCAGGGATAGATTTTTTTAATCCTTTAAGAACATTTTCCATTTTAACAATAGGTTTAATTTTAAGGTATGCCCCTAAAACAGCCATATTAAATACTTTAGGATTACCCATTTCTTTTGCAATTTTTGTTGCTTCAACTTTATAAATGTTGATGTCTTTGCGCTCAGGGTGACGAGTAATTCCGTTTGGATCATACAATAAAGTTCCACCAGCTTTAACAGTTGGTTCAAATTTATCCATTGATTGTTGGTTGAGAATTATTGTAGTGTCGTATTCTGCTAAAATAGGAGAACTGATTCTTTCGTCACTGATAATAGCAGTGACATTAGAGGTTCCACCTCTCATTTCTGGTCCGTAAGATGGCATCCACGAAACTTCCTGACCTTGCATTAGGCCTGAGTAAGCAAGAATTTTACCCATTGAAAGAACTCCCTGTCCACCAAATCCGGCAATGATTATTTCTTCAGTCATAATTTATAATTTTAATTATTTACTAACAATTTCACCGTCCACTTTAATGTCTCCAAGTGGATAAAACGGGAACATATTTTCTTCCATCCATTCGTTTGCTTTAACTGGTGGAAGTTTCCAGCCTGAATTGCAATTAGAAACTATCTCTACGAATGAAACACCACGATTAAGTTTTTGATTTTCAAAAGCCATGCGAATAGCTTTCTTTGCTTTACGTACGTTTCGAGGAGTATGAACACTTTGACGTGTAACATAGTAAGTTCCTGCTAATTGAGCAACGATTTCAGTCATTTTTAATGGATTACCCATCATAGCAATGTCTCTACCATATGGACATGTAGATGCAGGCATTCCTTCAAGAGTTGTAGGAGCCATTTGTCCACCTGTCATACCATAAATACCATTATTTATAAAAATAATTGTAATATTTTCGCCTCTATTACAAGCATGAATTGTTTCTGCTGTACCGATAGCAGCTAAATCACCGTCACCTTGATAAGTAAATACAAATTTATCCGGCATTACTCTTTTAATTGCAGTAGCAAGTGCAGGAGCTCGTCCGTGTGCTGCTTGTTGAAAGTCGACGTCTAAAAAATTATACATTAAAACAGAACAACCTACAGGAGAAACTCCAATCGTTTCGCTTTGGATGTCCATTTCTTCAATTACCTCTGCAACTAGTCGGTGAGCAGTACCATGACCGCAACCTGGACAGTAACTCAAAGTAGTATCTGTCATTACCTTGCTTTTTTTGTAAACAAGGTTTTCTTCTTTTATGATATCTTGTAATGTGATTTCAGCCATGATTTAACCTCCTATTATTTTTTGTTCTAAAGCTTCTACAATTTCTTCAGGTGATGGAATAACTCCACCCAAACGACCAAAATGTTCTACAGGAACTTTAAATTCAGTAGCGAGTTTTACATCCTCTACCATTTGTCCTGCACTCATTTCAACAGCTAAGAAACCTTTTACTTTATCTGCTAGTTCGTTAATGATTTTAGTTGGAAATGGGAAAAGAGATATTAATCGTAAAATTCCAACTTTAATTCCTTTTGCTCTTGCCTGATCCATAGCTTTCATACTTAAACGTGAAGATGAACCATATGCTACAATAATATAATCAGCATCATCGCAATTTATTAATTCATATCTGACTTCTTTTTCTTTAATTTCTTCATATTTCTTAATCAATTTTAAGTTGAATGCTTCTTGATTAGCAGCAATTAAATCTAAAGAAGTAATGATGTTGCGCTCACGGGTTTTTGGTTTTCCTGTAGTAGCCCATGGACATTGTTTGATGATTTCTTCAGGAGTTCTACGTTGTTTTTGTGGTCCAATTTCAACTTTTTCCATCATTTGACCTATAATTCCATCAGATAAAATCATGACAGGATTACGATATTTAAATGCCAAATCAAAACCAACTTCTACAAAATCATACATTTCTTGAACCGATGCAGGAGCAAGTACAATAAGTCTGTAATCACCATGTCCTCCACCTTTTGTAGATTGAAAATAGTCAGATTGCGCAGGTTGAATTGTCCCTAGTCCAGGTCCTCCTCTAACTACATTTAATATAAGGCATGGCAATTCTGCGCCTGCTATATAAGATATGCCTTCTTGTTTTAAACTTATACCAGGACTTGAAGAAGATGTCATAGACATCCTTCCGCATGATGATGCACCATAAATCATATTGATAGCTGCAACTTCGCTTTCGGCCTGTAATACAACCATTCCTGTCCTTTCATGGGGTTTTTCTGCCATTAAATATTCAATTACTTCTGATTGAGGAGTAATTGGATATCCGAAATAAGCGTCAGCCCCGGAGCGTATAGCAGCTTCTGCTATAGCTTCATTACCTTTCATTAACCTTAGTTCTTTTTCCATTTTTTTGTCTAATTTTTTTATGTGATTAAATCAGGCCACTTTAACCTTATAAACAGATATTACACCGTCCGGACAAACTATTGCACAGTTTTGACAACCAATACATGCCTCCGGGTTCTTCATGTAAGAGTAGTTATATCCCTTACCGTTTACTTCGTTCGCTAAGTCGAGTACGCCTTGAGGACATGCAGGTATGCATACACCACAACCTTTACACCCTTCGACGTCAACAACAACAGCTCCTCTAATTTTTGCCATAATTATTATATTTAGGTTATTTATTTCTTGTTCTCAAAATTAAAAAAAATATTTTATTCTGAAAATGTTTCTCGACAGGTTTGAGCAATTTTCAATAGCTTTATTGCTCGTTTATGAAGAGTAGTGTGTAACAGGTTAATTGATAGTTGATTATCAATGCAAAAATTTATTAACATGCTTGTTGATAAAATATATTGTAGAGTGGGTTTAAGCGTTAATATTTGTATATAAGAAAGCTGAAATAAAATATATATAATATTATTAATTATTTATTTTGCAATATTTTGTATTGTGAAACTTATTGTGTTAAAATTTAATTGTTGAATTTGTTTTATAGAATATTTACTAATTTTGATTTTAAAATTTTATAAAATGGAAATTCTTGAACTACTTAAAGAAAGAAAAAGTCCTCGTGGCTTTCTTGATAAAAATGTAAGCGAAGAAGATTTAGAAAAAATGTTTGATGCTGCCAGATGGGCGCCATCATCATATAATGGACAACCATGGAGATTCCTTTATGCTGATAAAGTGAAAAATCCTGAATTGTATGAGACTTTATTAGGAATTTTAGTAGAGTTTAATCAGGCATGGGCTAAAGCTGCACCAATATTGATGGTTTCAATGGCAAGAGTTAAGTATGAATTGAGTGAAGAGGATTATAAACATTCATGGCATGATTTGGGATTAGCAATGGGAAATATGTCAATTATGGCGCAATCATTAGGAATATCAATGCATATTATGGGAGGTTTTGATCCAGTTAAAGCAAGAACAGAACTAAATATCCCAGATCGTCTCGAACCTGTTACTATGGTTGCTATAGGATATGGAGGTATGGCTGGAAATCTTCCTTTAGATATTTTTAAAATGGAACAGGAAACAAGAGAAAGAAAAGATATTAATGAAATTGTGTTTAATAAAAAGTTTGAGTAATTTGTTTTAAATTATTGTAGAGCCTTTTTATTATATATATTTTACTCTTATCTTTATTGTCTTTTCTGAATTGCCGTAAATAAAACAAAAGTCAATAAATGATGGTTTCGTAAGCCCTTTGTGTGAATAGTTAGAGAAACCAAAACCTTCTGATGGTATGCATAATGAATATGTCATTTTGCCGTTTTTATCTTCATCATGGAGTAAAGCAATGCCATATTGTCCCGGTTTTATGTCATTATACGTGATACTAAGATGTCCATCTTTTGAATTGGATGATTCAATAATCTTCTCAAATATGGGAGTCTCTGATTTAAATTGTTCTTCGTTACTAAAAAATGCTAGTCGAATAAGTCCTATATCATTTCTTATACCTTCAATTTCTATATTTAAGTTTTGCGCAATAAGAGTATAAGTATAAATGCAAATCAGTGTCATTAATGTTAATATCTTATACATAGAGAATGATTTTTTTGATACTATAAATATATAAATTTTTTTGATCTAATTACTTGATTGTTAATAAATTTTGTCTTATTTAGGTTAATAAAATTGTAATTGATATAATTTGTATCTCAAATTAATAAAATATATTTTATATGAGGTTGTACTTTTAAAAGTTGTACTAAATAATGTGAATAAAATATTAAATCAATCTAATTTGTAATAAACTGGAATGAATTATTAAATATAAAAACTCTTCTTGTATTCTAAAGGTGTCATTCCGGTTATACTTTTAAAAACTGTAAAGAATGAAGATTTACTGCTGAAACCACATTCATAACCAATTCCCTCAATTGAATAATAATTTTTTCTCATTAGCAACTCTTTAACTTTTTTTACTCTATATTCGTTAATAAAACCAAAAAAATTCTTATTCATTTCTGTACTTAAGACTTCTGTAATATTGTGCTTTGGTATGCCCGTTTGAGTACTTAACCACGTCATATTAAGCTCAGGTTTAAGATAGGCCTCAGTATCTTCTACAAAACTAATAATTCTGCATTTTATCTCAGATTTCTTAGAATCAGTTAAAACAGACTTTGCATATTTCTCTTTACTTATTTCATTTGTTTTTTCCGGGATAAAGATTCTTTTTTGCCTTAAGCCATAAAATCCAAAGATGTATATCAGTATTAAAAGAGCTGAATAGTTATAAACATAATGTGGAGGAATAGAGTTAGGAGCACTCACTAAAACAATACCAAATATTAATGAAAAACCACAATAGAGATTGTAAATTATAATTAAAAATAAAAGCCATTTTAGATTATTATCTTTTTGGATAGATGAGAATTCGTTTTCAAGTTTCTTTCTGTGTTTTGATACCATAGATATACTTATATAGTTATAGATAATCCACGAAATTAGGGATGCTATTGAGAAAGTATATCTAAACCATTGATTGGAATCTGAAAGAAAAAAATCATTTAATGTGAACTTTTGTTTTAGTATGTAGGTACTCAGTTCGAAAAGAATAAATGGAGTAAGATGTAATAATTGTAATCTTTGTAGTTTGAAGTCAGGTGTAGTTAACGACTTTACATAAAGATAAAAGGCAGGGTTAAAAAGTAAAAAGGAACTTGATAACATTGGAATGCCCCAAAATAAGAAATCGATTCCGCAGGATAAAAATTCAATTGCTAATAGAAACAACCAAGCTGATAATATTTTATCCTGAACTTGAGCTTTTGGTTTTGCAGCTATTATAATCCCTGCAAAAAGACTCTGTGATAATCCAATCCAGATAACCGTTTCTAACATTTCATGAGGCTTTTTACTTTAACGAATCTAAGTTTGAATTATTATTAAGTTTATCACTATTATTAATAAGTAAAGTCAAATATTTGGTTCAGAATATAAATCTCGGACTTTTTTAAGAAATAATTAAATTAATTTGCATTGTATTAAAAAATGCAATATCTTTGACCAAAAGGTTAAACCAAAAAGATAAACTAAATAGTTAAACATTATGGTTAATGATAATGTAGAAAATGTAGAAGAAAAAATAATTGACGCAGCAGCTGATGAATTTGAGGAGAAAGGTTTTGCCGGTGCCAGAATGCAGCAGATTGCTGACAGGGCTGGTATAAATAAAGCTTTGCTTCACTATTATTTTCGTTCTAAAGATAGGCTTTTTGAGAAAGTATTTTCAATAGTAGCAAAACGTGCATTTAAAAAGTTTGGAGCTATATTAATTGATAATGGAAGTGTATTTAACAAGATTGAGCTTTTTCTTGATTTGCATCAGGATTTGTTATGGAAAAATAGAAAATTTCCAATATTCTTTCTTAATGAAGTAAATCATAATCCTGACTTAATTAAATTGGTTTTTAAGGAATTGAATCAGGATAATAGGTTTGTTAATTTAATTGAACAAATTGAATTTGAGCAAGCACAAGGTATAATTAGAAATGATATTAATCCGAAGAACCTATTGGTTAATATTATTTCTTTATCGATATTTCCATATGTTGGATTACCTGTTATTGATGAGATAATGTTTAGCATTGATGCTGATTTTGATTCTGAGAAGTTTCTTAAAGAGCATAGAAAACAACTAGCTCAATTTGTAATAAATTCAATAAAAGCATAATAATGAGATTTAAAATAATAATATCGTTAATTCTAATTCCTTTTGGGGTATTTTCTCAAAGTATTAGTTTGGACTCATGTCTAAATCTTGCTGAGAAAACATATCCTTTAAAGAATAAAGAAGAACTTTTAAGGCAATCGGTTGAACTTAATAATAGAATATCAACTATTGCTTACTATCCTTCATTAAAGATAAATGCACAAGCTACCTGGCAAACCGATGTGACAATGCTGGAGGTTGATAATCCAATGTTTGCCGATATGTTACCCGAAGTCAGTAAAGACCAGTATAAAGTTTATGCAGAGTTTAGTCAGACTATTTGGGATGGTGGCTTAACTCAGAGTAGAAAAGACCTTGAAAACGCCGGACTTCAAACTGATTTACAGAAAATAAATGTAGATATATATTATTACAAAGAACAACTTGTTGATTTGTATTTTGCTGCATTGAACCTTCAAAAGCAAGTCGAAATATTGCAAATGAAGGAATGGCAGATTGATAATGTTATTTCAGATTTGCGTGCAGCAAAGGATAATGATGCAGCTATGCAGGTTCAGATAGATGTGCTGCTTGCAGAAAAACTCGTTTTAAAGCAGAATATTACAGAACTTCAGTTTGAGGTAAAGTCGTTAATTAAACTATTTTCTGAATATTGTAATACTGAATTTGACGAATTATCTATCTTTTTAGTTCCAACACCAGAATTATCATTAAATGAAGTAATGACTCGTCCGGAACTTCTGTTGTTTGATTATAGCTCTGACCAAATTTTAGCCGGAAAAGAATTGCTAAAATCAGCTCGTAATCCTAAAGTTTTTGCTTTTGCACAGGCTGGTTACGGAAGGCCGGGATTAAATATGTTAAGCAATGAGTTTCAACCTTATGCAATTGTAGGTGCTAAATTTGTCTGGACACCATGGGAATGGAATAAGACAAAGAATGAAATGCAACTACTCGAAATAAAGTCTGATATTGTTAGAAATAATGAACAGGTGTTTCTTTTACATCAAAATGCAAAACTTGAGGCGCAATCTGAGAAAATTGAAAAAATCAATGCAATTTCAGAACAAGATGAATCAATATTAGAGCTTCGTGAGAGTATTACAAAGACTTACTTAGTTCAGTTAAATAATGGTGTTATTAAATCTTCTGATTACCTAAATGTTTTAAATGACGAAAATACACAACGTTTAAAAATGGAACTGCACCAGTTGCTTTTATATCAGGCAATTGTAAAATATAATATGTTAAAAGGTGAACTTTATGAATAGTTATTTTAGAGAGAATAAAATGAAAAGACGTTTTTTTAGTACTATCGGTTTAATAGTAATTGTTTCCTTGGGATTTTCTGTGTCTTCGTGTAATCGTGATAATGATGAAGCAGATGCATATGGGAATTTCGAAGCCATAGAAACCATAATTTCTGCAGAATCAAACGGAAAGCTTCTATATTTTGGTATTGACGAAGGACAGAGCTTAACTGCTGATTCTACAATAGGTATGATTGATACAATGCAGTTGCATTATCAAAAAGAACAAATATTGAGTAAAAAGGATGTCATCCAGTCTAAATTTGCAAATATTATTGCACAGGTAAATGTAGTCGAAGAACAGATTACTACTCTGGAGAAAGAAAAGGCAAGAGTTGAGAATTTATTAAAGTCTGGTGCAGCAACACAAAAGCAATTAGACGATATAAATGGTCAGATAAATATTCTCAATAAGCAAATGCTTACAGTTAAAACTCAAAATGCTTCAATATTCGCTGAATTAGAATCTGTTGAGAGTAGTATCGCATTGATAGATGACCAGATTTCAAGAGCTGTAATTATCAATCCTGTCAAAGGAATAGTGCTTGAGAAATATGTTCAGCAATTTGAGATTGTTAATGCCGGGAAACCACTATATAAGATTGCTGATTTAAGCGAAATCATATTACGCGCTTACGTTTCCGGAGATCAACTTGATGATTTTAAAATTGGTCAAAAAGTTAATGTATTTATTGATGCAGATAAAGATTCAAATCATGAATATGAAGGAGAAATAGTATGGGTATCATCAGAGGCAGAATTTACTCCTAAGATAATACAGACAAAAAAAGAAAGGGTAAACTTGGTTTATGCAGTAAAGATAAAAGTAAAAAATGACGGCAAAATTAAAATAGGAATGCCGGGAGAAGTGAGGATATAAAGATGGAATGCTGAAACGATGTGTTCGAATTACCAACTCCCAACTCGCAACTCGTCACTCCGAACTCTAGTCACTTGTCACTCCCAACTCCGAACTCGTAACTAATAAAAATGAACAATAGTATTGAAATATATAATCTAAGTAAGTCATTCAAGAAGGTTCAAGCTCTTGATAATCTAAGTATGTCGGTTGAGCCGGGAGGATTTTATGGTTTGATTGGTCCTGATGGTGCAGGAAAAACAACATTAATGAGAATTCTAACAAGTTTATTAATTCCTGATACAGGTAAAGTTCTTGTTGGTGGGTTGGACCCTGTAAAGCAATACAAGAAACTTAGATTAAAACTAGGTTACATGCCTGGTAGATTTTCATTATATCAGGATTTAAGTGTAGAAGAAAATCTTAGGTTTTTCGCACGAGTTTTTGGAACTACAATAAAGGAGAACTATCATTTAATAGCACCTGTTTACTCTCAGATAGAACCTTTTAAAGATAGACGTGCAGGTAAGCTTTCCGGTGGGATGAAACAAAAGTTAGCACTATCTTGTGCATTGGTACATAAACCTGAGATATTAATTCTTGACGAACCAACAACTGGAGTAGATGCTGTATCCAGACGAGAGTTCTGGGATATGTTAAAAGGCATTCGAGAGAAGGGGATTACAATTCTTGTGTCTACTCCATATATGGAAGAAGCAATATTGTGTGATAAAATATCACTGATGTTTGATGGTAAAGTCATTGATTCAGGAACACCTGATGAAATAACCAATAAATTTGATAAGAGAATATTTAATATTAAAACTGCAAATGTGAGGTTAGTATTAAAACTTGTTCGCGAAATGCCTGAATTATTATCTGCCAATAGTTTTGGTCAGAGTCTACATGTTGTTGCTAAAAATGAAAATTTAACAATTGATGAAATAAGCAATTTTATAAAATCAAAATGCGACGCTAGGTTTGAAATAGAAACCTATAAAGCCGGAATTGAAGATTGTTTTATTGATTATATAATTAGTTAATAAATGAGTGAAGAGAATATTATAGAAGTTGAAAATCTTATAAAGAAATTTGGTGACTTTACTGCTAATGATAATTTAACATTTTCGGTAAAGAAGTCTGAAATTTTCGGTTTTCTAGGAGCTAATGGTGCCGGTAAGACAACAGCAATAAAGATTTTGTGTGGTATTTCTTTTCCCACTTCCGGTAAGGTTTGTGTTGCAGGTTATGACGCATATAAACATAGGAATAAAATAAAACAAAATATTGGATACATGAGTCAGGGGTTTTCTCTTTATGATGATCTGACAGTTAAAGAAAATATCGAGTTTTATGCCGGTATTTATGGGGTGAAGAGAAAAGAGATTAAAACAAGGTTTGCAGAGTTGGTTGACAAACTTCAGATTCATGATCTGAAAAATAAACTCGTTCGTGATTTACCATTGGGGTGGAAGCAAAAAATAGCATTTTCTGTTGCAATTTTCCATAAGCCTAAAGTCGTTTTTCTTGATGAGCCAACTTCAGGTGTGGACCCTATAACAAGACGTCAGTTTTGGGACTTGATATATGAGGCTGTAGAAAGTGGAATTACTGTTTTTGTAACCACACATTATATGGACGAAGCAGAGTATTGTGATAGATTGTCAATAATGGTTGACGGGAAAATTGAAGCAATGGGAACACCAACACAATTAAAGGAGAAGTTCAGTGCAAATAATATGGATGATGTCTTTGTAAGATTGGCAAGGAAGCAAATTTTAGATATTTAATAATGAGAAAACTATATAATAAAGAAATATTGTGGTTGAAGGGAAAAGGCACAGGGCATAGTGCAAGGAGCATGGGAGAAATCCTAAATTTAGCATTTAAGCTTTCCCCATGTCCAAAGCAATTTAATTCTTGCCATTAAAAAATTGAGAATGAAAAGGTTTGTTGCATTTTTAAGTAAGGAGTTTCTGCATATTTTCAGAGATGTTAGAACAATAATGATATTGTTCCTGATTCCTGTATTCCAGATACTGATTTTTGGTTATGTTATTAAAAATGAAGTAAAGGATGCAAAGGTAGCTGTACTGGATAAGTCAAACGATATTATGACCGCAGGCATAATTAATAAAATGGATGCTGCAAATGATATTGAGATAGTTGGTTTATTAAACAGTTATGATGAAATAGAACATTATTTTAAATCAAACAAAGTAAAAGCTGTTGTTGTTTTTCAAGAAGATTTTGCAAATGATTATACAAGAGAGAAAAAAGCTGAAATTCAAATTATTCTTGATGCCAGTGAACCTAATTTAGCTAATTTACTTAGTTCATATATCTCTGCTATTTCAAAGGAGTACGCTGCAGAACGAAATATAGGTGCATCCCAAATCAAAGTGTCAGTAGAACCACGAATGTTATTTAATGAGAATTTAAACTCAGCTTATATGTTTGTTCCAGGAACTATGGCACTTATACTTATGGTAATTACTGCGCTAATGAGTTCTATTTCAATCGTTAGGGAGAAAGAAATCGGAACAATGGAAGTATTATTGGTTTCACCTTTAAGACCGATTCAAATAATCTTGGGGAAATTGGTACCATACGCAATCTTATCAATAATAAATGCAATAAGTGTTATTGTTATTGGAAATATTGTATTTGGAGTTCCTATATTGGGTAATCCGCTAGTATTACTTTTAGTGAGTTTTACATTTATTTTGATGGCATTATCACTCGGGCTGTTTATTTCGACAGTTGCTAAAACTCAGCATGTGGCTATGTTTATTTCTATGTTTGGATTATTAATGCCAACTATGCTATTATCCGGCTTTATTTTTCCGATAGAAAATATGCCTATAGCCTTACAGTATTTTAGTAAAATAGTTCCGGCTAAGTATTTTCTTTTGGCTATAAAAAGTGTAATGCTAAAAGGTTTGGGATTATCATATATATGGAAAGAACTACTTGTATTACTTGGTATGACAGCATCATTTATTTTAATTAGTGTTAAGAAATTTAAAGTTAGGTTGGATTAATGAGGACATTACTGATATTATTACGAAAGGAATTTCTGCAAATTTTCAGGAACAGATTTATGTTGCCTCTAATTTTTGTTTTACCTTTCGTACAAACACTTATTCTTGTTTATGCAGCAACACTTGAATTGAAGAATGCTGATATTGTGATAGTTGATCAGGATCATTCGATAATGTCACAGACTCTCTGTTCAAAATTTGAAGCATCTCCATTCTTTTCAGTTGAATTTCAGAATAGTAATTATGACAAACTCGATAGATTATTACTAACTGAAGAAACAAAAGCTGTGTTAGTGATTCCAGAGAATTTTGAAAATGATTTACGTTCTGGAATTAAGACATCTTTGCAGCTAAATTTGAATGCAATTGATGGACAAAGTGCAGGTTTAATTAATATTTATGTCGGTCAAACAGTTATGAGTCAGCTTAGTAGTTTGAAGCCGTTTGCAAATAAGTCTCAACTAATGATTATGCCTGCCAGCATTGATTCACATCCACGATTTTGGTATAACCCAACACTGAATTTTAAGCATTATATGTTACCCGGAATTTTGACAATACTTGTCAGTATGATTGGTATTTTCTTAACAGCATTAAATATTGTACGTGAAAAGGAAATGGGAACAATTGAACAAATAAATGTTACACCAATAAAAAAGTGGCAGTTTATTGCAGGTAAGTTATTACCATTCTGGATTATTGGTATTTTTGATCTTGCTTTAGGTTTGGGAGTTGGAATGTTGTTATTTGATATGCCATTTGTAGGCTCACCATTAACTTTATTGGTTTTTGCAGGTTTATATCTTATCACAGCTATAGGATTAGGTTTACTTGTATCTGATTTTGCAAGCACAATTCAACAGGCTATGTTTACAATGTTCTTCTTCTTTTTGATTTTTGTTTTGATGTGTGGTATGTTTACTGCTGTAGAGAGTATGCCGCATTGGGCTCAGGTATTTAATAAGTTTAACCCAATGTATTATTTTATGCTTACTATACGATCTGTTTTATTAAAAGGATCTCAAATTAAGGATATGTTATTTGAGTTATTTGCACTTTTGATTTATAGTGTTTTGTCAATATCTGTTGCTGTCTGGCAATATAAGAAGATAAAGTAATTATTCTTATTTTTAGAAATTTTCTTTAGAACTCATTCTTTAAGCTTCTTAGAAATAGGTTTTCTATCTCGTCTTTTGGTTTTGTGTCATTATATAAAATATCAAACACAGCCTGACAAATTGGTAGCTCTACTTCAATATTTTGTGTTAAATCAACTATAGCTTTTACAGTAAAGTAGCCTTCTGCAAGAGAATTAAATTTGTTTCCGCAAACAAATGATTCTCCAAATTTTCTATTATGGCTATATGAGGAAAAGATTGTAGCTTCATAATCTCCTAAATGGCATAGACCATATGTAGACAGTTCATTTCCTCCTAAAGCTTTAATTAATCTGGAAATTTCTCTTGTGCCACGAGACATTAAAGCTCCTTTAAGTGATGTTAGATTTAATCCGTCTAGCATTCCGGCAGCAATTCCTATAACGTTTTTTGTCGCAGCTCCTATTTCATTCCCTATTAGATCAGTCCCATAATAAAATCTAATAAGTCTGCTTGAAAAATTTTTAATCAGAATTTCTTTAGTGTTGTTGTCTTTTGAATCTATTACCATGCAATTGGGTATTCCTGAATAAAATTCTTGTACATGACCTGGACCTAACCAAACCGCAATAGAATTTGTGTTGTCAATATATTCTTCAACAATTTCTGATAATCTTTTACCTGAGGATATTTCAATCCCCTTCATGCAAAGAACAAAAATCTTGTTACGTAAATTTAATGAAGATATTTGTGACATAAAACTTCTTAAGCCTTGAGAGTTTATAGCAATTACTATTACATCTGCAGTTAATAAACTTTTAATGTCTGAAGTTAATTTAACACTTTGAGGAATATCAATAATGCCATTACTTCTATTTGAAATTAGATGTTGCAATTTTTTGGAATGTTCTCTTCCGTATAATACAACATCGTTTTTATTTTTGTTTAGATACCATGCTATAAATGTTCCCCACCTTCCACAACCTACAATTGTTACTTTCATTTTTAATCCTTCCTTTACTTGATTCCCAATTTTATTTTTTGCTAATTGTTTTGTCAAAAATATAACAAATTTAATAAATGGTTCTCAGTACATGACAAAAATTTTATTCGCAAGATCATGAGCTAAAAGTTGTCATAATTTTTGCAAACCTTCGTACCTCGTTTATAGCAAAGATTTACGCCAACCTTTAGCTCACGAGTTTACAAGTAAAAATAGAATCAATCGGTTTGTAATCTCCAGACTATAATCCTGCGCGAGTAACTCGCGCAGGATTTAAGTAATACTATTTAATTGCAAATGGGATTTTGAGATTTATACTGATGTTTCTACCAATATTGAAATATCCCATTCCTTTAAGTGTAGATAAGTGGTCTATATAAGTTTCATTAAGTAGATTATTAACCTGTGCTGATAATACTATAGTTTGGTTTGAACATTTTATCTCTGTGCCGATTCCGGCATTTAATAAAAAATAACTGTCAGATTTAGTTTCAAACATAGCAGGGGAGTCCTGATTTTCTGCAAAGAGTCCTCCAATTTTGACAAAACTATTTTTTAAGAAAGCAATGTTTTGTTTTTGAAATTTTATTTCGAAACGTAGTTTGTTTTGAGGGATAAATGGCAGATAACTTCCATCTTCTTGTACGCCTTTCAGATAAGAATAGCTGGTATTTATGTTTAGCCATTTAAAAGGTAATGCACTAATAGAAAGTTCACCTCCATAAAGGTTTGCATTGGTTTGTGAATAACGATAAATTTTATCTCCACTTGCTATTGTGTCATTTGTTGGTGCAATAAAAATATAATTATTTACATGGTTGTAAAAGCCTGAAATATCAGCCATAATACATTTTGAATGATAGTGAGCGCTTAAATCGCCTTCATAATTACGTTGTGATAGTAAATCAGGATTTCCTTGTTCATATCTGGCTCCATGCATACCATTTTGTGTTAACTCTGCAATGTTTGGAGTTCTGTAAGCAGAGGCTATGTTTGTGCGAAATAAGATATTTTTATTTAACTTGTAAGTTGTACCAATTGATGCACTTACATTATTATAATCTCTATTAATTGATTCTATATTAGTATCTGCTTTTGTATTAATTGAACGATAATCATATCTTACTCCTGCCTGAGCTTCAAGCTTATTGAAAAATGTGTGCTGTGTTAATCCAAAAACGGATAAATCATTTACATCAGCATCAGGTAGAACATGGTTAGGAGCCTCGTTGTTTCTGTTTGTCTTATTTGCTCCCTGTAGGCCTACAATATACTCAGAATCCTCATTTGATGGCAGATAAGTTTTTATCTCGTAGCTAAGTGTATTTAAGTCCATATCTACCATTTCAAATGCAGGCATGTTTTCATCAGTTTGCAAACGCCTGTTATTCATTTGATAGGCTGCATTAAGGTCAATCTTGTATTTTCCAAGAAATAAGCTGTTACGAGTAGATATAACATGATTTGTTAAATCCTGATACCAAATTTTATTTTCTCTGCCATTTTCTGTGGTCAAAGCTACAGATTTACCTACGCACATACCTAAATCAGGTTCGTTATATTCATAATATAATCGAAATATCCCGAAGGTACTGTTCAATCCCAAATTAGATTTAATGCTGTTTTCATTAAAACGTGTATTTGAGACATAATTGCCATCCCCATCTCTGTAGTCAGTATGATTTTTTATTCCCGCACGAATACCCCAAAAAAAGTTTTCGGAACTCCCTTTTACACCAAGATTGCTAACAATTCCTTGTGTGTTTGAATGATATTGTGTATTAAAATCTCCGATAATTTTATTAGATGGTGCAGGTTTTTCTTTCAAAATATTTATTACTCCACCAACAGCATCTGATCCATAAAGCAATGATGCAGGTCCTTTAATTATTTCAATTCTGTCTATTCCAAATTCATCTATTACAAAGGGATGATTTTCAGAAAATTGGAAGTTTTCCATCTTTACACCATTATTAAGCATTAAGATATTGGTCATTGATAAACCCCGAATTACTGGTTTGGCGACTCCAATTCCTTTGGAAATTATATCAACTCCGGGTATACTGGCAATTGCTTCTGTAAAAGTTGGTGTGCCAATCGAAGCAATCTCGTTGCTTTTAAGTAATTCTATTTTTATTGCGTTTTCGTGTTGTGTCGAGTGTGTCCCACCAGAAACTACAACTTCTTCTGCTTGTAATATCGTTTGCTCCATTTGAATATTTAATACATTCTCGGAATTGCTGATATTAATTGTTTTAATAATCGTTTTATAACCGATAAATGAAAATTGGATTTTAAATTCACCTGTAGGTAAATTTAATAGTTCAAATTCTCCATTTTCATCTGTTAATGTGCCTTTATTTAGTTCAGGAAGGTAAACATTGGCAAAAGATAAAGCCTTGTCGTTAGACATATCGATTACTTTTCCTTTGATATTGTTTTGTGCAAAAACAATTTGGCTCATCATCACTAATAGTACAATAATGAACCATGAAAATTTATGTTTTTTCATAGAAATATTTGAATTTTCTAAGTCAGTTATTAAAATCTAATAACCGAACCGGTTTGCAAATTTTTTAATTTGAAAAAGTAATTAATACATGTTAAATGATAATACCTTGTCCAAAAACACCTCGTATAATATAATGTTTGCAGTAATAATAAATTCAGAACAAAATTTTGGAAACAAGTATTTACTTATTGTTTCTCAAAATGTACGAATTACTGTAAACATAAAAATCATTTATACGGTATTTTGTTTTATGCAGTCGGGTTAGCTGGTGGTGCACGAAGTAAAAATGAATAGTGAGGTTTTGATATACATGCATTATTGATATAAGAAGTATAATAAACTGAAAAAGCTACAGGTTTACTGCTACTTATAGTTTTTTTTATGTTAATATATTCGAAGAAATTGAATTCACAAATCGGACACTTTTTATGTTTAGTATGAACTGTGGGTTTATCCGATTTATCAAAATGATGATGTTCGTGTTTTACATACAGAAAATGAGTCCATATTATCATCATAGGAGTGATAAACAGTAATAGCAATAGTTTTGCAACAAGTTTTCTGTATGTTGTTGTTTTATTCAATGGTTGTAATTATTATTTCTCAAAGATACATAATAAATCAGAGTATTTAATTATACTGTGTTGTAAAAAAACATCCGTAGATTCAAGTTCCAAATGCACTTTTTTACGCAACTAGTTGGTAAAAGATTT
>CAYUWD010000081.1:0-16866 GCA_964448235.1 uncultured Bacteroidales bacterium
ACTGAACCATCTGTTTCACAGAATGGCCCAATAGGTGTAATAGTAGCATCAACATCAGCGTCTACATGAATAGTTTCAGTATCAGAGTCTGAACATGCACCATTTGTAACGTTATATTGAATAGTATGGTCACCCGGGAGTGCAATTGTTGGGTCAAACGTGTTTCCAACAACTCCAGTACCAGACCAAGTGCCACCAGGTGAAACAGCAGTAAGAGCTACCGCAGCATCAACTTCGCAGAACGGTCCGACAGGAGTAATAGTAGCATCAACATCAGAGTCAACGTGAATAGTTTCCGTATCAGAGTCCGAGCAAGCTCCGTTTGTAACGTCATATTGAATAGTATGGTCACCCGGGAGTGCAATTGTTGGGTCGAATGTATTTCCTACAACTCCGGTTCCAGACCAAGCACCACCCGGAGATACAGCAGTAAGAGCTACCGCAGCATCTACTTCACAGAACGGACCGACAGGAGTTATAGTAGCGTCAACGTCAGAGTCAACGTGAATAGTTTCCGTATCAGAGTCAGAGCAAGCCCCATTAACTACATCGTATTGGACAATATGGTCTCCAGGACCAGCTACCATAGGATCAAAATTATTTCCAACAACTCCAGTTCCAGACCAAACACCGCCAGGTGAAACAGCATTTAATACAACAGCAGGAGAGTTTTCACAGAATGGGCCAATAGGAGTTATTGTTGCATCTACAGCGGCATCAACAGTAATATTTATAGATGTATCCACTTGACAAAATCCATCATTATAACTATACAAAATAGCATGTGTGCCTGGTCCTGCAGTACCTGGATCAAATGTTCCATTAGCTGGTACAGTTATTCCTGTACCACTCCAAGTTCCCCCACTAGGATTTGCAATTATATCGGTTGCAGCATCTGCTTCACAAAAATCACCTGTGTTTGAAAAGTTAATTGTAGGAGGATTATGTACGGTAACAAGAACAGTATCTGTTGATTCACATAAAGGAGCAAAATAAATATCGTCTAGTGCAAAATCGTTTCCACTTGCAATTGTATTTTGATTTACAATACAGATTTGAATACTGGTGTTAGTTCCGGAATTCCATACTTCATAAAATTCATTCCAGTCACATGTGGTTGATGTTGCAGTTATTGGACTTCCAAGAAGTGTCCCATTAATCGAAAATTGTAAAACTGCAGGATTGTCAGGATGAACGCTTGTAATCCAAGTTGAAAACACATAATCAGTATTAGGATTTACATAAATATCCTGACACCATACTTGAGCATTTGCTATAGTATTGCCATTAACAATCATCATATTTCCTGTGCCATCTGTATGGTCAGGACATGCTGAAAAATTTGTGTGATATGTATTTGGATTTGTTCCTATGTAGTAGTTTCCTTCAGGAAATAAATTAGAGCTATAATTGTAGGCACTTGAGAAATCTGTATTACCTGATGAAAAATCTCCATTTTCTATAACAGCACAGCTAATATCATAACCACTGACAATATATTCGGTTGTTATAGTTGGACTTGCAATTGGATTAGCAATATTGGGATCACTTAAACCCGTAGTTGGATTCCATTCGTATAATAAAGCACCGCTTGCTGATAATTGGTAAGATTCTCCCAAACAGATTTCTGCATCTGCTGCACTAGTTAAGTTTGGTGTTTCACAAACTTCAACATCAACAATCGCTGTTCCAGTACATCCGTTTATATCTGTACCTGTAATAGTGTATGTTGTTGTACTATCCGGTGATGCTATAACTGTTGCACCGGTAGTAGTAGACAAACCATCAGAAGGAGACCAGAAGTAAGTAGATGCTCCTGTGGCTGTAATTTCAACTGATCCTCCATCACAGAAATATGGACTATGCGGAGTAAAATCAATAACCGGATTTGGATTTTCAGTAACTGGGACATTGACAATTACCGGACCACATTGAGGATATAGTGAATCGTAAACTACAAAAGAATAGGTTCCCGAACTCGTAGCATAATAATCTGCATTTGTTGTTAAAAGATTACCCCCACCGTCAGCTTGGTCATACCACTCAAAAACATAAGGAGGCACACCATCAGAAATTGTTGAATAAAGCCAGACTCCACCAACATCTGCACAATAAGATGCAGGATTTGGATTAATAACAACATTCAAAGTATCGTAAAAATATGCGCGTATGGTATCACACCATGTAATACCACCCAAACATGCAGATCCAATAGGATCACCACAAACTTCATAATCAACATAAGAAGGAAAGGCTCCAGATGGAGTTATTGTTGGGTTTGCACAATCATTGCAACTTAAAAATGAATCATAGATGCCACCACCTGTAATATCTGAAATTGTAATTGATGTTGGATCTAAACCTTCAATAGTAACTGGAGCAGGGCAGTTTTCAGTTGCATGCACAGTGTCTGTAATACTAGGGTTTGGTACAGATGTAATTGCGTATGTATTAGCATTGTTCCCCGGTTTACAAAATGTTAATGTATGAGGTCCAACTCCTGAAACACAAATTGGAGTTCCAACTGCAACAGGAGGACCGCAGTTAATTTGATAAAACATAGCTCCGGGAGGCACAGCACCGGAAGCAATCTGAAAATTAATAGCTATAGCGTCGGGGTGTAAAGTAATTTCAAACTCAAGGCATCTGTCGGGGTTTGATGTTCCACAGCAATGATCTTGACGGACAATAACCGAGGAAGTCCATGTCGCATTCGGTGCTGATGATAGATCACATACTTCAAATGGAACTGTTGGGTCACAGAGTCCGCTTTGTGCATCAGCCTTATTAGGTAGGAATAAAACAAAAACAAGAATTACCAAAAAATATGGCAAGTAGGTTAAACTTCTCCGAATGTCTGTTTTATCGGAATAACTATCACTTTTCCCCGATAAGTGTAATTGTCTTTCCATGATTTTTAAAATTGAGTATATTTGACTTATGCCTTTATTATTTTGACGAATTTTATTACGAAAAGTTGTTAATATCACTTTATTAATAGGTATCTTATGGTTAATTTATAGTAATTCTAAATAAGAATAATAAAATCGGGTTAAATTTTATTATTTTTGTAAATATTATGATTAACAAAAATCGTACCGCATGTCAATAAAAATTCAGAATGTAACAAAATTGTATGGGAAACAAAAAGCTCTAGATAATGTGAGTTTTAGTATTAATTCTGGTGAGATTATTGGATTTCTTGGACCAAATGGTGCAGGGAAATCAACTTTAATGAAAATCATCACAGGTTTTATTCCTCCTACTGATGGAGATGTTTTACTTAATGGGATTAATGTTCTTGAAAATCCTATGGAAGTGCGGAAAATACTTGGTTATTTGCCTGAACAAAACCCTCTTTATCAAGATATGTATATAGTTGAATTTTTGAATTTCATAGCTGGCATATATAAGATTCAAAATAGAGTAAAAAGAATTGAGGAGGTTATTGCATTAACAGGTCTAGAACCGGAAATAAGTAAAAAAATCAGTGCGCTATCTAAAGGATATAAGCAAAGAGTAGGTTTAGCACAGGCAATTATTCATGATCCGGATATTTTAATTCTAGATGAACCAACATCAGGTTTAGATCCAAACCAGATAGTTGAAATACGAAATTTAATTCAAAATTTAGGGGAGAAAAAAACAGTAATGTTGTCAACTCATATTATGCAGGAAGTAGATGCAATTTGTGATAGGATTGTTATTCTTAATAATGGTAAGATTGTAGCAGATGACAGTACTGAAAAATTGCATTCTATGGGATGTGCAGAATCGGGGATATTGTTGATTGAGTTGAGAGATAGTATTGAAATAGATATATTGAAGAAACTATCCGGGGTATTTAAAGTAATTAAAATTGAGAATTCTAAATATGTTATTGAATTTGATACAAAGATTGATATCAGACAAGATTTATTTAATCTAGTTGTAAAGTTAGACAACATTGTACTTAGCATGCAGCGAAAAGAAAAATCTCTAGAAGAAGTCTTTAGTGAATTAACAAATGATAATGATTCATAACTCTATATAGGATTCAATAATTTCTGTATATGTTTCCGGAATAAGAATTATGCTTTTTAAAATAGCAGGAATAAGAATTGTTTCCCCAGGTTTTAAGATTGTTGCTGTATTATGAGATTTTATTATTAGCTTTCCTTTGATGCAAAAGTATATTACAAAAGAATCTATTTGAAAGTAGTCTTTCTCTATGCTATTCATTATTGGTAAAAAATTGATAGTATAGTTCTTGTTTTTTATTATTTGATTTGAATGGTCAGGTTTTCTGGTAAAATTAGTAGTTAAAACTTCAGTTTTTTTATAATCAAGTGCATCTTTTGCTAGTTCAAGATGTAATTCACGATCGTTTCTATTATAATCGTATAATCTGTAAGTTATATCAGATGTTTGTTGGATTTCTAAAACCATAACTCCTTTTCCTAAACTATGAATTCTTCCTGATGGTATATTATAAACTTCAGAAGATTTTACAATAGGTTGATTTATGATTTTATCAAGATTGTTATTTTTAATAACAGTGCTTAATGTTTCAAAATTTGTATTTGTATTAAATCCTGTAATTAATTTGGAATTTTGTTCATTATTAAGGATGAACCATGTCTCTGATTTGCCTCGTGCGCCATGCCTTTCTGCTGCAATTTCATCATTAGGGTGTACTTGTACTGACAGATTTTCTTTTGCTTCAATAATTTTTACTAATATTGGAAATTCGTATCCAAATTTATCAAATACCTTATCCCCAACAATATCACCCATATAAATTTCAATAAGTTCTTCTAGGGTATTATTTTTTAAATAGCCGTTTTCAACAATAGAGATATCATTTTGGACTCCGGATATTTCCCAACTTTCGCCACAATTTTGAGGAACATTATTGTCATTTTTTAATAGTTTAATTTTATCACCACCCCATACTTTTGATTTATAAATTGGCTTGAATTTTATTGGATATAGCATTTTTATAAAAATTTTATTATTTTTAAATGTCAAAATTAGGAAAAAAAACAGATAAAAAAAGTTATATGTTAATAGTAGGTATTGCCGGAGGTACTGGTTCAGGAAAAACCACAGTTGTAAGAAATATCATTGAAAAGTTGCCTAAAGATTGTGTTACTGTAATTCCACAGGATTCATATTATAAAGACAATAGTCATTTGCCAATTGAGGAAAGGCAAAAAATAAATTTTGATCATCCAGATGCCATTGAATGGCCGTTATTAATTAAACACATAAAAGATCTTAAAAATAAGAAATATATTAAACAACCTATATATTCATATCTAACATGTGTGCGGAGTAAAGAAACTATTTTAATTAATCCAAGTTCAGTTGTTATAATAGAAGGTATACTTATACTTGGAAATAAAAATTTAAGGGATTTAATGGATTTGAAAGTCTTTGTAAGTGCAGATGCTGATGATAGATTATCAAGAGTGATACAGAGGGATATAATAGAAAGAGGAAGGTCTGTATCTACTGTTCTGGAAAGATATGAAAAAACAGTTAAGCCTTCTCATTTACAATTTATTGAACCTACAAAGAGATATGCAGACATAATTGTTCCTCAAGGAGGTAATAATTGTGTTGCTATTGATTTATTAACAAAGTATATTTTGCAAAATCTAAGTTAAATCATATGAAAAAAATGAATTTAAAAGAAATCATGTTTCTTGATATAGAAACAGTGCCAATGTATTCAGAATATAAAGATGTCCCTAAAAAGTTTCAAGAGCATTGGGATAAAAAATCTTCTTATTTTAGATCTGAAGGACAAGATCCTGAAGAAGTATACCAAAGGGCAGGTATTTATGCTGAATTTGGAAAAATCGTGTGTATTTCTGTTGGCATGATATTGCCAGACAATAAGTTTAGAGTAAAGTCGTTTTTTGGGGATGATGAAAAAAAATTACTTCTAGATTTTGCTGTAATGCTAAAGAATTGGGACACTATTGGGAATAAGCAATTATGTGGTCATAATCTAAAGGAGTTTGATGTACCATATATTGCCAGAAGAATGCTGGTAAATGGCATAGAGTTGCCAAATGCATTAAATTTAGCAGGGAAAAAGCCATGGGAAATAAATCATGTTGACACTCTTGATCTATGGAAATTTGGTGATTATAAACATTTTACCTCATTGGCATTATTAGCAGATTTATTTGATATTCCTACACCTAAAGATGATATTGATGGAAGTCAGGTTGCTACTGTATATTATAAAGATAAAGATCTAAAAAGAATCGCATCTTATTGTGAAAAAGATGTGTTATGTGTTGCAAATTTATTATTAAAATTTGAAGGTAAAGATATAATACTATACGAAAATATTATAAAAGCATAGTTAGTCAATTACTAACATTGCATCTCCATAAGTTCCAAATCTATATTTTTCTTTAATTGCTACATTATAGACATGTAATAAATTGTTGTATCCTGTAAAAGCGGAAACTGTCATCATTAGTGTAGACTTTGGTAAATGAAAATTTGAAATAAGAGCATTAGGAACCATTATTTCGTATGGGGGAAAAATAAATTTATTAGTCCATCCATCAAAAGGTTTTACATACCCACTTGTTGTTACAGAGCTTTCAATGGTACGTAATACTGTGGTTCCAACGGAGCAAACTTTTCTTTTATTTTCTTTTGCAGAATTAATTAAATTTGCAACGTCTTCTTTGATGTGGATTTCTTCTGAATCCATCTTATGTTTAGTTAAATCTTCGACATCAACATTTCTAAAATTACCAAGACCAACATGAAGAGTAATGAATCCAAAGTCAACTCCAATAATTTCAAGTCTTTTTAAAAGTTCTCTACTAAAATGCAATCCTGCTGTTGGAGCAGCAACAGCTCCTTCTTTTTTTGCAAAAATAGTTTGATATCTTTCTTTATCATTTTCGACAACCTCTCTTTTAATAATATGTGTAGGAAGAGGTGTTTCTCCTAAAGAGTTAAGTATTTTTTTAAATTCACTATATTCATTATCAACTAAAAAGCGGAGAGTTCTGCCTCGAGATGTTGTATTATCTATAACTTCTGCAACAAGTTCGTCGTTTTCTCCAAAGTACAATTTATTTCCAATTCTGATTTTCCTTGCAGGATCGACTAAAACATCCCATAAGCGTTGTTCTTTGTTTAATTCTCTTAATAAAAATACTTCAATTCTTGCACCGGTTTTTTCTTTGTTCCCAAAAAGCCTTGCTGGAAATACTTTGGTGTTATTAAATATCATTACATCTTTTTCGTCGAAGTAATCTTTAACATCTTTAAAAAGCTTATGTTCTATTTCACCAGATTTTTTATGAAAAATCAATAGTCTTGACTCGTCTCTATTGTTTGCTGGATGTAGTGCAATTAATTCTTCTGGCAAATTATAAGCAAATTGTGATAATTTCATTTTTATATTTTAAGTAAATTATTAAACGTGTCTTTATACTGTTATAACATTAAAAAGTTACAAATTATTTAAAAAACTTATAAATTCATTCAAATTTATTGCGTCATTTATTCTAAAATTCCCACTCTGGGTGCGCCTAAGATAATACAAAAAGGCTCCGTTGTCAAGTCTTTTTCCAAATTCATCAGCAAGAGAGCGTATGTAAGTGCCTTTACTGCAGTGTATTAATAGGTGTATGTCGGGGGGCAATATTTTTTCTATATCTACTTTTGATATATAAATTTGTCTAGATTTTAGTTTAATTTCTTTTCCTTTTCTAGCATATTCGTAAGCTCTTTTTCCATTTATTTGAATTGCTGAATATATTGGAGGAGTTTGTTCCATATGTCCTTCGAAAGATTTAGCTACAGAAATAATATCCTTGTCATGAATATTGCTAATATCAAACTTTTTGTCAATTTCTGTTTCCATGTCAAATGATGGTCGGGTAGCTCCCAAACGAAAAACTGCTTGATAAACTTTATTGTCATTTTGAAATGATTCAATTATTTTTGTTGCTTTTCCCGTACATATAATTAATAGTCCTGTAGCTAATGGATCTAATGTTCCAGCATGTCCTACTTTTATTTTTTTATTTCCGGTAATATTTCGTAATTTCCATCGGATTTTATTAACAACATCAAATGAAGACCATGTTTTGGGTTTATCTATAAGTATAATCTGACCTTTTTCGAAGTCAGGATTTATATTATTGTAGTTGAAAATTTCTGGCATTAGTTAAGAAAAAAGATTGATACTATCCCGATAATAACACAGTATATTGCAAACCAAATTAGTTTTCCTTTTTTAACAATATTTAACATCATTTTACAAGCAAACAGACCAGAAAGAAAAGCTCCAAAGAAACCAATAATTAAAGTAGATAATGATAGGCCAGAAGTTGAAAATTCACCTCCGATAATATCAAGAAAATTTTCACCTAATATAGGAATTAGCACCATTAGAAATGAAAATTTTGCAATTTCAGTTTTTTTATTTCCTAGCAATAAGCCTGTTGCTATTGTTGCTCCTGACCTTGAAATGCCAGGAAAAACAGCGAAAGCCTGAGCTATGCCAATAATAAATGCATCAATAAAACTTATTTCCTTTGTGTTATTTCGTTTAAAAAAGAAAGTAAAAGATAAAAGTAATGCAGTTACTAATAACATTATACCAACAAATAATAAATTTTCGCCACTAAATAATAGCTTAATTTGATCTTTAAACATAAATCCAACTATCATTACAGGAATCATAGATACAAATATTTTAAAAACATATTCTGTTTCTTTATTGTATTTAAATCGAAAAAGACCTTTAATTAGATTGATAATTTCTTTATAAAAGATAATTATTGTACTAAGAACTGTTGCGCCATGTACTAAAATGCTAAAGTATAAATTTTCTTCTCCTTTTATACCAAAAAGTGCCTTACCAATTTCCAAGTGAGCACTGCTACTAACAGGTAAAAACTCTGTTAGTCCTTGGATAAGTCCAAGGATTAAGGCTTCGAACCATTCCATATAAAATTACTTTTTATTTGGTTTCCAGATAATTGCGAAAATTTCAATAATGAATCCAAAAAGTATTACAATAGGAGCAAGTGTAATTCGTCTAAAACTAAAAATGTCCGGATTAAAAACAGATGGGTCTTCACTTTTACCTCCTGATAATAGAAAATATCCAATAATAATAACGACAAAACCTACTGCGATTAGTATGTAATTAATTTTTGATAAAACAAAGCCGGTTTTACTTGTTTCTTTATTGTTCGTTTCTTTCGTGATTTTGTTCATTTTAATAATATAAATTTGTTGATTTTAAACGTAAATATTTATTTATTGAAAAGAATGTTGAAATAATTGATAATACAATGCCAAGAGATATAACTCCGAGAAATAAAATGGCAAGAGTTTTTATATTAATTAAATTTAGCATTTCGCCAATTTGATTATTCATAAAATATATTATTACTATAAGAGCTGAAATTGCTATTAAAGAACTAAAAAATCCTTGTAAAGCACCAGAGATAAGGAATGGTTTTCTAATAAAATTTCTTTTAGCTCCAATAAGCTTCATAGTGTTTATTACGAATCTTTTGGAATAAATCATTAAACGAATAGTATTATTTAATAAAGCAAAAGAAATTAGAAATAATGCAGCACTAAAAAGTAGAAGTATAGCACTAATTTTTTTTACATTATCATTTATTAAATGTACTAGATTATGTTGGTATGAAACTTCTGAAACTAGATTATTAGAAGTTAGAAAAAATGTTTCTAGCATTTGAATACTATCTGGATTGGCATATTCTGAATTTAAATAAACATTTATTGTAGGCGAAAGAGGGTTGTAACCTAAAGTTTCCAGAAAATTTTCTCCTAATTCTTCTTGTAACGATTCTGCTGCTGCTTCTTTAGTAATATATTCGGTTGATTTAATATAATTATAAGTGTCTAGTGTTTTTTGATATTGTTTAATGTCAGGCTCTTTTACATTATCTTTTATTATTAAAGAAAAACAAAGGTTTTCTTTTACATATTTTGATAATATTTGAGCATTTAATATTAGAAGACCTACGATCCCAAGTAAAAGAAGAACTAAAGAAATGCTAATGAGCGAAGTAAGATAGGCACCTCGAATTTTATTTTTTATATTTGAATTATTACTCATTTAATTTATTAGAATTTTTTTAGTAAAAACTTTATCGAGACATTTAGCTTTTATTATATATACACCTTTTGCAAAAGTACTAAGATTTAACGATACCTTATCACTATTTATTGCAAATGTTTGTAGTTGTTCTCCTATGCAGTTATATACTTCTATTTCTGAGATAATATTTTTGTCTGTATTTATAGTAAAAATTCCATTTGAAGGATTTGGATAAATAAATAATTCTGGGATTTCATCATTTATTGCAATTCCTGAATCATCCCAAAAAGTTATTTGTATTGTATCAGTATCTGTACAATTGTTATCAGCAATAGCGGTCAACCAAAATTCATGGTCACCAACTCCATATGTAGAGCCATATACGGTTAATGAAGGACCTTCAAATCCTGTATTCCAAATATATGTACTATATATAGGGTCTATTCCGATATCAACATAAGAACTTACCGGTACTGTTAAGTCTTCTCCTAAATTAATGCTAATAGGCTCGTTTACGTCTACATATACAGATCGAGATGAAGTGCATCCAAAATAATCTCCTGAAACAGTTACAGAGTATGTTCCTGATTGAGTAATATTTATTGATGGTGTGTATTGTTCAGGAATGGTATTCCAGATATAACTATATGCTCCTTCTCCTGCATTTAAAGGATATGTCCCACAAGAAGTGATCTCTTCTGAGCTAAATAAAATGTGGTGTAATGGATGAAATTCTACAACGATAGTATCTCTTGTTTTACATGAATTTTCTCCTGTTACCTCAAGAATAAATGTTCCTCCAAGTTGAATTTCTAACTCAGGCTGATTGCTAAGTCCATTATTCCAATTATAATGTGAATAATTTCCACTTGCTGATAATGTTGTTGTATCACCTTCACATAAATCGATGTCGTTGCCAAGACTCATTATAGGTGCTGGATTAATTAAAACATTAACAGTATCTGTATTGACAACTGCACATGAGTTAAATGCAGAACAGTAATAAGTTCCGTTCATTGATTCATTGATATTAATAATTTTTAATATAGTGTCATTTTCTCCAGAAATAGGAGAGTCGTTATAATACCATTGTAAAGTATAATTATCTCCCTGAGCATCCATAATTAAGTTTAAAGTGTCGTGTTCACATAAGGTTTGATCGATGGGATTCCATGTTATTGATGGCTCTGTCCCAATTGATAATTCTGCAGTTTCAGAATCATCATAGCCACAGATGTTTGCTACACGACAAAAATATGTGCCGGTTTGATTAACTTGTGCAGAAGGATATTCTAAAATGCTATTTGTTTGACCAGATACAGAAGACTCATTTCTATACCAAAGATAATTAAGGGGTTCTGCTCCTAATGCTTCTATACTCATAGATGCAAATTCGCCAACACATACTGATTCGTCGGTGGGATGTGTTGTGATTTGAGGTAAAGCTAAAATACTTATATCAATAGTGTCTGTTGAGATTTCTCCACATGTATTTGTGAGTACACAATAATAACTTCCTGAATTTTCTGGGTTAGTATTATCTGTATAGTAATTTGCTTCAGATGAAATAAGTGTTTCAGTTTCTAATATATACCATTCAAAAGAAATTGGTTCTGTTCCGGAGTGATTAAAACTGATTTGTAATTCTTCGGCTTCGCAAACGACAATACCTTCTGGTTGTTCTGTAACAAGTGGAGGAGTGTTTACAATAACTTCAGCATCTTCAGTAATTACATATCCACATACATTGCTTACATGACAAGTATAGATTCCTTCCTGAGCTTCAGTAATCTCTTCAATTGTTACATTTTGAGATTCTTCACCGGATATGTTTGTTCCAGATACGTTAGAACCATTAAACAACCATTGATAATATAATGGATCTGTTCCATTTGCTTTTGCTTGTAATGTTATTTCATCTCCAACACATAATGTTCCCCCTATTGGTTGTTGAGTGATTTCAGGAGCCATAAGGGTTAGTATTTCAGCTGTGTCAGTATATACTGTTCCACAAGCGTTTGTTATAGCACAATAATAATGGGCTGTATCATTTTCAGCAATAGAAATAGTGATGCTAGTATTTGTTTCGCCATCAATGGCTATATTGTTTTCATTAAACCATTGATATTCTGATGCTGTTGTTCCTGTGGCGAATGCATACAAAGTAACATCATTTCCAAAACATTCGTTGTGATCAATAGGTTGTCCGGTTATATCGGGATATGTGTTAATATTTGCATATACTATGTTACTTGTGTCATTATTACACACATTATAAGCAACGACTTTGTATTCGATTGAATGTGGATATGTAGGAGAGGATAAAGTATATGAATCATTTGTTTCTCCTACAATCATTATATTATCTGCATACCAAATATAGTTAATGTATTCTCCTTCAGTACTAACATTAAAAATGGCATCTTCACCTTCACAAATAGTTTGAGTGGTTGGTTGAGATATAATGTGTGCTGATTCAACAACATCAATGTTTATTGTCTCCGAAATATCCTGTCCACAAACGTTTGTAACCATACAATAATAGTTGCCTTCATTTTCTAGCTCTGCGTCTGTAATTTGTAATTGGTTTGTATAGCCAACAATATCGCTAAGAACATACCAAGTGACAGAAGCGTTTTCACCTGTGTAATCTACTTCGATTAAATTATCTGTACCAATACAAACTAATTCGTTTTCTGTTGTAACTGAATTGATAACAGGAACTCCATCAACAACTGCTACTGTAATGATAGTTGAATTAATATTTCCTTCTCCGTTAGAAACGTTACAGTAGTATTCTCCTTCGTCTGCCAGACTTAATGAAGGAAAATCTAAAGTTGAAGAATTGGCGCCATAAGGATTACCATTTTTGTACCACTGGTATTGAAGCGTGGCTGCTCCTTCTGCTACTAAATGAGTGCTTGCACTGCTTCCAATACATTTTATTATTTGGTTTGGTTGTAATGTAATTATTGGTGCTTGTGAAAATAAACTGTTAGTAAAAATTAAAAGTGAAAATAGGATTACGACTGTGATAAATAATTTAATTTTATTCATTATAATGTGTTATTATTGATAATAATCGGACAAAATACTTAAAAAAACAATATACAAAGAAAAATCTAGCTTAGATTTTTAAACAAAATGTTGTGAATTCTTTTATAAATGATTTTTTAAATAGTAAAAATCTAAAATAAAGTGTTTTCAGATGTTAAACTTGAGTTTTCGTAGTATTCGTCAATTTTAAGAAACTCTTTCTTTGATGCTTCTACTGCAAGTTTATCACATCTGTTATTTTCAATATTGTTGGAATGTCCTTTTACCCATATAAATTTAACATTATGTTCTTGATAAATGTTAATAAATCTTTTCCATAAATCGGGATTTTTAACTTTTTTGAAATCTTTTTTTATCCAATTCTTTATCCAATTTTGATTTATTGCCTCCGAAACATATTTAGAGTCTGTGTATACAGTAACATTCGATTTTTTTATTTTTAGGTTTTCAAGAGCAATAATAACAGCTAATAATTCCATTCTGTTATTTGTTGTTTTACGATAACCTTCTGATAGTTCTTTTCTGTGATTTCCAGAAATTAATACTATTCCATATCCACCTGGTCCGGGGTTGCCTCTTGCAGCTCCATCAGTATAAATTGCAATGGTAGGTGGTTTATGTTGCATAAAGACTTGAATTACCTGATAACAAGCACTTTTTTTGTAACTTTATTATTTCCAATTACTAAGTTTACAAAATATAATCCTGTTGGAAATTCTGATATGTTATAACAAATAGGCGTATTTTCGGAATATTTATTTTCTGAAATAATTATTTTTCCAGTTTGGTCAAAAATCTGAATGTAAATCTCAGTATTTGGAATTAGTTTTCCTGTATTAATATTTATAATATCACTTGCTGGGTTTGGAAAGATTTCAATTTCGTTATTTGTTTCAAAAGATTCTATATCTGTAATACATGTTACTGGGGAAATTGCACTTGATGTTTTAATTCCAAATTTTGCAGTAGCAGTAGCCCATACTGAATTTGTCTGAACATATAGAGAATTTGTCCCAGAAGGATAATTCCTGTCATTTGCAATACTAACAGCAAATTCATCTTCACTAATGCCATCTCCATTTGTATCAACATAGTTTATTTTATATCCCATAAAAAATGGTCCATCTACAATAACAGGAGTGTTGAAGTTTATAGGATAGTTAAAATTAGAAGGAATGTCACGTAAATATAAACGCTTTTCAAATAAAACTTCTTCGGGATATGTTGTATTTCCATCCCATATATAAAATGTAACATAAGAATTATATTCTCCGGGTTCGGAGACAACAACCGGGACAATCATACCATCAATTTGTTCAAAAGAGTATTGGTCAAATTTTTCAGCATAAATTCTGGTTTTTTGTCCATTATGTCCGCCTATATTTCCCCATGTTCCGCCAACACTAGGTGAAGATATGCCTTCATTTTCAGAAATGTTAGAAATGGTGTCACAATATTCTGTTATTGGTCCGGAAAAAACTAATATATAATCATCTCTAATAATAAAGTCAGATCCACAAGCATTATTAACAGCTAGAGATACATCAAAAAATCCGGCGACATTATACTCTATTCCATTAATTACATTCGAAACAGCAGAATAAGTTGGATATCCTCCTTGAAAATACCAATTCCAAGTTGTGGGTTGATTTAATGAATTATCTTCGAAGTATACCATTGTGCCTGATTGTATTAGCCTTTGCGAGGCAGAAAAGTCTGCTATTGGCATAGTAACACAAGGGTCATTTTCGGCAACTACAATATAATCTTCTTTAATGATTGTGTCGATTCCCATATTATTTTCAACAATTAGCATTACGTCATACGACTCAGGTAATGCATAAAGAATGCCAGTTGGATCACTTTGATAAGAATCTTCGGGAAATCCTCCTTCGAAATACCATTCCCATATATATGGATTTCCTGAACTCATGTCAGAAAAATTAATAGCATCACCAGGTTCAATATAAATTCTATCAGCCATAAAGTTGGCTACAGGAGGTGCTGTGGCAGCAGGGATTACTGTTATATAATCAACTTTAACTTCATCATCTTGAACAGCTTCTTCGTCTTCAACCCTTAATTCGACTCTGTATGTTCCAACTTCGGTATATGCAACAGGAACAGGTTCTTCGTCGTTTGATGTATTGGGGATACCTCCTTCAAATGTCCAGGCATATGAGCTAAAAGGTCCGTTTTGAGATAAATCAGTGAAGTTTACAGTTCCTCCTTTAGGGATAGTTGTATAATCTGCCGTAAAATTTGCAATAGGTGTTTCAGTATTTTCTTCAACTGTAATGCATCCGCTAATTATTTCGGTATCGATATCACTACCATTTTGAACTTCAAGAATAACATCATAAACTCCAGCAGTATAATAACAGATATCTGTAGGATTTTGTTCTTCAGAATTTATTGTCTGGGAACCTGGAAAACTCCATTGCCAGAATGTGGGAGATCCTGTGCTCATGTCAGTAAAGTCAACACATTCGCCTGCAGTAATTGTGTAGATAGATGCAATAAACGCAGCATCAAGATCTTCTTTTGTGTTTTTTTGAGAATAAGCACAATTGATAGCAAAAATCATTAAAATGATTATAGTAGATATTAGTTTTTGCTTAAAAGTCATATCAATAAATTATATATTAAACATTATATGTATCTTACAAAGATAAGGTTTATTAAAAAAAAAAAGTAAAAAATATCCTATTTTATTAACAATACTTGTTTGATTTCATTATATATAATTTCTAAAGAATATTTTTACTTTTAGTTGAGATTGTTATTTTTGTACAAATTTAAAATAATAATGTTATGGCAACTACATCGGATATTAAAAACGGACTGACTATTGAATTTAATGGGAAGTTGTTTCAAATAGTTTATTTTCAGCATGTTAAACCTGGGAAAGGACCAGCTTTTGTTAGAACAAAACTTAAAAATCTAGAAAATGGTAGAGTAATAGATAATACATTTACAGCAGGTGCAAAAATAAATACAATTAGAATTGAAAGGAGAGCTTATCAATATTTGTATAAGGATGATATGGGATATAACTTTATGCATCTTGAGAATTTTGAGCAAGTTCCAATGCAAGAATCGTTGATAGAGGGGGTTGAGTTTTTAAAAGAAGGTCAAAATGTTGAGATTGTTTTTCATGCAGAAGAAGAAAGACCACTAAGTGTTGAACTTCCTCCATTTGTAGTTGTTGAGGTTACTTATACTGAGCCTGGATTAAAAGGGGATACTACCACTAATGCATTAAAAGCTGCGACAATTGAAACTGGGTCAACTATTATGGTTCCTCTTTTTATTGAAATTGGGGAAATGATTAAAGTGGATACTAGGACAAAAGAATATGTCGAAAGAGCTAAGTAATCCTTTTGATAAATATGTTCACATGTAATTTATGTGATATTTTATATAACCAAAAACAAAAAGTTTATGTGTTTTAAAAATCATAAATCTATATTACTCTTTGTTTTTGGTTTTTTTGTTTTAATAAACCAGACTTATGCATTTGAAAGAAAAGTGGATTTATTATTCAAATCTATAATCTCCAGGTTTAATATGTATAGAGTGTGATCTTAGCTCTTTATTTAAAATGGCTGACTTACCTGCTGTAAGTTTGTTTAACATATCATGAAATTCATCTCCATGATTTTTATGTACAATGTGACAAAGTTCATGTGTAATTA
>CAYUWD010000082.1:0-10361 GCA_964448235.1 uncultured Bacteroidales bacterium
AAAGTTTAGGATTTGTTAGTATTGATATTAGCGAATTGGACTCAGGCAATTACATTATTTCTTGTACTGAATTGAATGAAAGTCAAAACTTTATGATAGTTAGGTAATTTTTTTATCATCCTTATATTCAGAGCAACTGTTTTCCAGTTGCTCTGTTTTTCATTACCTAACAATATCAGCTATTTCTTCAAAATAATTTATTTCATCAAACTTATACTCCTCAGGAGCAGACTTTTGTCCGTAATTTACAATCACAGGAAACTGTTGTTTTTCTGTTACAGAAATCATTAAACGATATTCTATTCCACCCGGACAGAATTCTTCCCAAATTGCAATATTGTTTTCCTGATCAATTATATAAATATTGATTTCTTTGTTGATTTTTTTTCCATTTTCATCCTGTGCAACCACTTCAAATACAAAATGGTTTTCGTGAGCTTTTTTTACTTTCTTAATAAATTCAGCAGAAACACCGTATTGATGATAAACAACCATTGAAGAATCGGTAATCATTATTCTGTGATTATACTCCGGTTTTGCAGGATGATAATAATAATAATCTCCTTCGTAATTTACTAATGGAACCCAATAAACAGGTATTTCATTAATTAAATCTATATTTAATGAATCTATTTCTGTTTTTATGACATCATAGGAATTGCGATACATTGAAATTTCGAATTTTGACGGCATATCGAAATTACAAATCTCATTAAAATACTCAGGATCATTTGTATTGTCAATAAATACAACATTTTGATCGCCAGGCTCACCCTCCAACAGAATTACTGTAACAGAATCAAGATTTATTGGCAATTCTTCAATTATTTCTTCGTCCTCCTCAACATCAGTAATTGTATCTTCAACATCATTATTTATTTTTCTTTGATTTGACGATGGGAGCTTGTCAGGTTTGGAATCACCACAAGACACTACAGATATTACTAATATCAACACTATTATTTTTTGAAATATTTTCATATGGACAAAAATGATTACTCAAAAACACTGGCTTCGCTTTATAATCTCAGCATTAAAAAGGTGGCTGAGCTCCGATAACCATCGGAGACGAAGCCACCGCTATTTCTATTTCAAATATTTATCTAACCATGCTTTGAATTCACGTTGCCAAAGAATACTATTTTGTGGTTTTAACACAAAGTGTGTTTCTTCAGGAAAAACAAGCAATTTACTTTCAACTCCATTAAGTTGTGCTGCATTAAATGCCTGCAAACTTTCTGTATAAGGAATTCTAAAGTCATACCCTCCTGTTATAATCAAAATCGGAGCATTCCAATTCTGAACAAATTTATGAGGTGAATTTTCATAAGAATTTTGAGCAATTTCATTTTCTTTCTCCCAATATGCTCCGCCTAAATCATGATTAACGAAGAACATTTCTTCTGTTCCTGCATATTGAGATTCAAGATTGAACATTCCACAATGAGAAATAAATGCTTTAAAAATATTATCCTCGTTATGTCCTGCTAACCAGAAAACTGAAAAACCACCATAACTGGCACCTACTGCACCAATCCTATTTTCATCAATATATGGTTCATCTTTAAAAACATCAACTGCCGACATATAGTCTTTCATATTCTGTCCACCATAATCACCGGATATCTGTGCATTCCATTCGGTTCCAAATCCGGGTAATCCACGACGGTTAGGTGCTATAACAACATAACCATTTGCTGCCATCATTTGAAAATTCCACCTATAAGAGAAAAACTGTGAAACAGCTGATTGTGGTCCTCCCTGACAATATAGAATCGCAGGATATTCTTTAGTTGCATCAAATTTGGGAGGTAATATCAACCAAACTAACATCTCTTTTCCATCTGTTGTTGGAATCCAATGTTCAACAACTTTTCCCATTTCAATATTGTCATAGATATTTTGATTTGTGAAAGTTATTTGTCTCTCTACTCCGGTTTTTTCAACTTCAAAAATTTCTGTTGCCATCGACATCGACATTTTTGTGGCAATAAAATTACCGTCAACAATATTCATCCCTGTAAAGTTATGAACGCCTTCAGTAATTTGGATAACTTCACTTGTTTTTGTACTAATACCAAATATCTGGTTAGTAGCATTTATAACAGAAATGAAATAAATACTATCGTATGCTCCATCCTCCTCAGGCCAAACAACATTACTAACATTATAATCAAAATTTTCCGTTAAATATGTTTTTGCACCGGTTTCAAAATCCATAATAAACAAGCGTTCTTTGTCTGCTTCATATCCCGGAGTTTCCATACTAATCCAAGAAATCATTTTTGAATCAGGAGAAAACACAGGATATTTATCATAACCTGGCATTCCTTGTGTGATATTGTCTGTTTCACCTGATTCTACATCATATATATAAATATCTGAATCTGTACTTAAGGCATATTCAACACCTGTCATTTTTTTACATGTATAAGCTATCTTCTTACCATCAGGACTCCATGACATCTCAGAATCATCAAAGTATGGACTCATCGGAGCATCAAATCTTTCGCCTTCCATAATATCAGTAGGTTCTGAGACACTGGATCCATCAAAATCTGCAACAAAAATATGAGAATAAGCATAATCATGCCATCCATTCCAATGTCTGTACATTAAATCCTCTGCCATTATCACATCAGCTTTTGGAAGGTCTTCATATTTTTCATTTGGTGTTTCATCCAATTTTACATCAGCTGTAATCAGTATTTTATCTTCTGTAGGAGCAATTTTAAATGTATTAACACTAATATCAAGATTTGATATCTGTGTTTTTTCACTCCCATCAATTTTCATTGTCCAAACCTGAACAGTATCTGTTTCTGTAGATAAATATGCTATTTTTTCGTCATTAATCCATCTTGGATTAAAGCAGGAAAAACCGCCCTCTGTAAGAGCAGTCACATCTCCCCCTGCTATAGGGACAGAATATATTTGAGTATACCCCTTATTCTTATCAATACTGTAATGTGTTATATTATATACCAGTGTTTTTCCATTCGGACTTACCTGTGGATCGCTCACTCTGCCAAATTTCCACAGAATCTCCGGTGTTAAAACTCCATTTTCAATTTCCTCATCAGTTAATGAGACATCTGGCATTGTAAAAGCTCCTTCCAAGTTATTTTTTGTCTCATTTGTACATGAAAAAGCTAAGATTAATAATACAAAAATAAGGTAATAAATACGTTTCATAATATAAACATTTAAATAATTAGCGACAATTTAAAAAAGCAGTAACTACTTCTAATATCTTTGTTTAGCAATAACTTCATTTAACCCATTAACAGCCAGATCGTAATTTGGTAAAATTTCGAGTGCCCGACGATAATCTAATTCAGCAAGTTTTAATTTCCCCATTAATTCATAAGAGACACCCCTGTTATACCATGCCTTATATGCAAACGAGTCTTGTTTTATCGCATTTGTAAAACTCTCAACTGCAGACTCATAATCATTTATTGAATTTACATATATATAACCTGTATTATAATAAGCTTGATAATAGCTTGGATCGGCTGCAATAACATATTCGTATTCTTCCATAGCTTCTTCATATTTCTCAAAATTTTGAAATACAAGACCGGCATTAAATCTAATTTCCAAATTATCAGGGAACAATCTCGATGCAGTAATAAAATACTCAACAGCCAGTGGATCGTCTAATCTGTAGTAAATCATCCCAATTAGATTATAAGCCTCCCAATTTTGGTTATCATATTCTATTGATTTTTGCAAAGCATCAATTGCTTTATCAAAAGCCTGTGTTTCATTCAATATTAGTGCTTTCACAAAATATGAATCAGAAGATTGTAAGTCGTTAGTTTCAAGATTCACGATTTCATGCATAGCTTCTTTATACATCTGAACATAAAAATATATCTGAGCTAGCTTTAGACGAGCTTCAGAATTTAGAGGGAACAATCTAAGACATTTTTCTAATGTCTCTTTTGCTTTGCCGGACTCTCCTCTTAACAAATAAAGATCACTTAACTCATTATAAACTGATGGGATAAGAGAATCTACTCTTAATGCTATTTCTAAATCATTAGTGGCTTCTTCTATATTTTCTGCTTCAATCTGCAATCGGGAGCGCTTAATAAAAAGCTGTGCATTTTCAGGATTTTTTCTAATTTCTTCATTTAGTTTTTCTATTGTTAATGTTGTATCATTAACAATATCTTCAGTTTTATTTTTAGATGTAGGATTTGAACAAGCAACAAATAAAAATAGAATAACAAAATATTTAATAAAATATTTAAGCATTACTTTTTCAATTTTTCTATAATCTTCATCTGAATTTCATCTCGCAACTCAGGATTATCTTGTAATATACTCTTTACAGCATCACGTCCCTGCCCCAATTTAGACTCTCCGTAAGAGAACCAGCTTCCACTTTTCTTAATTATTTCATAATCAACTCCCAGATCAATTATTTCACCAATCTGCGAAATTCCCTCACCATACATTATATCAAATTCAGCTTTTCTAAATGGAGGTGCGACTTTATTTTTAACTACTTTTACACGAGTTCTGTTTCCTGTTACATCTTCACTGGTTTTAATTTGACCAATACGTCTGATATCTATACGAATAGATGCATAAAATTTTAGAGCATTCCCACCGGTTGTTGTTTCGGGATTTCCAAACATAACACCAATTTTTTCGCGCAACTGATTAATAAAAATACAACATGTCTGTGTTCGATTAATATTTGCTGTGAGCTTTCTTAATGCCTGTGACATTAGCCTTGCTTGCAAGCCCATTCTTGAATCTCCCATTTCGCCTTCGATTTCTGCTTTAGGTGTTAATGCAGCTACTGAGTCTATTACAATAATATCAATGGCTCCAGAACGAATAAGATTATCTGCTATTTCAAGTGCCTGCTCACCATTATCTGGTTGAGAAATAATTAAATTTTCAACATCAACGCCTAATTTTTCTGCATAGAACCTGTCAAAAGCATGTTCTGCATCAATAATTGCAGCTATTCCACCTGCTTTTTGAGCTTCAGCAATTGCATGAATAGCAATAGTTGTTTTACCCGAAGATTCAGGTCCATAAATTTCAACAACTCTACCACGTGGATACCCACCAACACCAAGAGCTACATCCAAAGCTATTGAACCGGAATTAATTACCGGCACATCTTCAACAGCCTGAGAGCCAAGCATCATTATTGATCCTTTACCATAATCTTTTTCTATTTTACCCATAGCAAGCTGAACTGCTTTGAGTTTCTCTTTTTTAATATCTTCAGGTTTATTTGCCATAATATCTTATTTAATTTCGTTTAATATCTGTTTTGTATGTTCTTTTGTTTTTACTTTTTCAAAGATTGCTTCAATTTTTCCATCTTTACCAATCACAAAAGTCTTACGTATTACACCCATATAGGTTCTACCGTACATCTTTTTCTCACCCCATGCTCCGTATGCTTGTAAAACTTCTTTTTCTGTATCACTGATTAGATCAAATGGCAGCTCAAATTTATCGATAAACTTATTGTGACTTTTTACACTGTCTGGGCTAACTCCAATAACATCGTAACCCTTTTCAAGCCACATTTTATAATTATCTCTCAAATCACATGCTTCAGCTGTGCAACCAGGAGTACTATCTTTTGGATAAAAATACAAAATTAGATTTTTACCTTTAAAATCTGCAAGTTTTACTTCTTTTTCTGCTTGATTAATCCCTTTAAAATCAGGAGCTTTATCTCCAATTTTTAATTCACTCATAATACAAATATTTATGATTATACAAATATAATTTTCACATTTGGAATAACCATAAGATTACAAAAAAGTTTATTAACAATAATGTGTGTTAAATGGGAATAAATTAAAGTAAATTCAAATCATTTTTTTGACATTAGCTATTCATCATCTATAAGAGTTTCTTCAACATTATATAATGGTCGGTCTTTAACTTCAGTATAAATTTTACCGATATACTCACCAATAATGCCTAAAGCAATAATCGTCAGAGATCCCAAAAACCATATAGATATCATATTTGACGTCCATCCGGCAATACTTCCTCCCATAAAATAAGAAACCATAATATAGATAAAAGAAACTAAACTTACTAAAAAGATAAAACAACCCATCAAAAATATCAATCTTAATGGCTTAACACTAAAAGACGTTATCCCATCAAGCGCAAAGTTTAACATTTTTTTCATTGGATATTTTGTTTTACCTGCAAAACGCTCTGTTCTGGAATAATATACTTTTTCGGATTTAAACCCCAAAAGAGGAACAATTCCCCTAATAAACAAATTCTTTTCTTTAAATCTAGCTAATTCTCGTAATGCTCGATTACTCATAAGCCTAAAATCTGCATGATTAGATACAGTTTCTACACCCAAAAACAGACTTAAGCGATAAAAAATCTTTGCAGTACTGCGTTTAAAAAAAGAATCCGTTTTTCTTGAATCACGCACACCATAAACAATATCATTTCCGGAATCAAGCTTCAAAATCATTTCTGACATTACACTTAAATCATCTTGCAAATCTGCATCTACGGATATACAAGCATCACACTTGTTCGTAACAATATGCAAACCCGAAATAAGAGCATTTTGATGACCAACATTTCTTGTTAACTTTAATCCTTTAAAAATCTTACTTTTTTTATTATACTCTAAAATTAAATTCCAAGTATTATCTGTACTTCCATCATCAACAAACACGACAAAGCTATTATTAGAGATTTTACCTTCTTTTTTTAGTTCATTAAAAAGCAAACTTAACCTGCTTGCCATTTCTGGTATAACTTCTTCTTCATTAAAACATGGTATTACTACAGCCAGCTTTATCATTTAAAAATATGATTTACATTTTGTACAAATTTACAAAAATTATATAATAATCACTAGTTTTTATGTAATGCTATATTAATAAACATCAAGAATAAAGTTATGAATACATATTAACCTGATATACTGTCTTAAAAAACAAGCAAAAAATAAATATTTTCTTATTCGTTAAAGAATGTTTATTTTTAAAGTTTATTTTGATTTGAAGAACTTGAAAAACATATCTCTGATTGCAATACTGATAATTATATCAGTATCATTTTCGTATGCTCAGTTCAAACCTGATATAGAAATGACTCCGGATGAAGAATCTATATTTAAAGAGAGTCTCGAAAGTTTTTATGCAATGGAATATACTAAATCTCTCGAAGGTTTTTCTCAAATGTTAAGTTTATATCCTCGTGAACCAGTATTTAACTTCATTTATGGAGCATCAATGATAGAATTAAACACTGATCTTCGAAAAGCCTTTGACTATCTGGAATTTGCTGCTGGCAAAGGAATTGGAGAAGCAAACTTTTATATAGGATTAGGTTATCATTTACTTTATGACTTTAACAATGCTTTACATTTCTATCAGGAATTTAAAAATACGGTTAAAGAAAAATACTGGAAGGAATATGAAATTGAAAAGCATATTCAACAATCTACGAATGGAAAGGATCTCATTAATTATGCATATGACATACAAGTTATCAGCGACAAGCAAACCTCTTTTAAGAATTTCTATTATGCATATAATCTAGACAATTTTGGAGGAGAACTTATTGTTAAAACAGATGTATTTAAAGGAAAAGCTGATAAAAAAATTGACAAAACTGATTTAATGTATATCTCAAACAACAATGACATTCTATTACTTAGCAGTTATGGAGACAGTAGAAAAAACAGCCTTGATTTATACATAGCATATAAAACAGGTTCAATCTGGAGCAAACCGCAAAAACTATCCGATATAATTAATACACCTTTTGATGAAGCATTCCCTTTTTTATCCGAAGATGGGACAACACTTTATTTCTCCTCAAAAGGACACAATAGTATTGGAGGATACGATATTTTTAAATCTTATTATAATTCCACAAAAAACGAATGGTCCAAACCAGAAAACATGGACTTTCCTATTAACACACCGTTTGATGACATTATGTTTGCTCCTGACAGATATAATGAAACTGCTTTTTTTGCATCAACACGAAATTCCAATTCTGAAAAAATCGGAGTTTATCAAATACTACTAAATAAAAATCCTCTAACTAGACAATTAGTCGATGTAAATGAGATTTATCAACATGCTAAACTTGAATCTAATCCAGATGCCATAGCAGAACTAATAAAACGCCAGGAAATAAGAGCTAATAGTTCTATAGATTCAACTAAGATCAGAAATGAAATAATTGCTCAAAACGATACTACAAATATAGTAGACAACCTAATTAACGATTCTTATTTATTATTAGAATCTAAAAAATCTGATGCAAATGAATTCCTCGAATATGCTGCAGCTGCATATGAAATTTGTGAATTAAACATATCTGAAATAGAAAAAATAAATAAAAAACTACATAATTTAAGAAACAAAACTGATTTAGAATCAACACACATTAAAGACAGTCTAAATAAATTATTAAATAAAAAATCAATATTAGTTTCTGAAATGTATGACCTTTCTAAATTCCTGCAATCAAACGGATCTCAGATAAATAATTTATCGAAATATTATCTAGATGAATTAAATCTCTTAAATGAAATTTCACCTAACGATGCAAGAATAAAAGAAAAGGCAGAAACTTTATTTACTGAAATTCAAAATATCAACACAAAAAATCCATTAAACAGGTATACGAATAATATTGTTGAAGAAATTTCCAGCAAAAATCAATCACTTAACACGTATAAAAATAGTCTTAATAATGAATTAAGTTCTTTAGAAAAATTAAATGAGAAAATTGAAGTAAAACTAGGTCTTGCAAAAAATGAAGAGGAACTTGAAATTAGAGAAAAATACATTTATGATATTAAAACTTATGAAAATCAAAAAATAGATATTATATCTAAAATCAAAGAAATAGAAGTGCAAATAGAATTTCTGAATTATGAAATAAATCAACTTAATCTAAGAAAAAGTTTAGTGCAAAATAGTCAAAACAAATTAGACGAGTCCTTATTTTTTAATCCTGAACTAAATATCTCAAATTTAAATAATGATGTGGAATTATTAAAAACACACATTTCACAAAACTCTCTCCGTGAACTATCATACAAACAAGATGAGATATTATCAAACCAAAAATACTACTCTAAAGAAATCGATTTTGATGCTATACTATATGCCGGACCAGACATTACAAAAATAGGTCTCGAAGAAATAATGGTTGATACAAAATCATATACTGATAAATATCAAGATATTTTATCCGACAATGCTCTAAAAACAGGAGATTTAGTTTTTAAAAATGACTCCATAAAAGAGCATATAATATATCTTGAGACAGAATTTGATAATACAACTAGCTCTTCAGAAAAGCAACAAATTATCTCTGAAATTAACTTATTAACAAGTAAAATTGCTGAAAATAACGAACAAATAACAAAATATCTTAACTCACAACCAAAAGTAAATGTAAATATTTATATTACAGAATTCAATGATATCAAAAATAACCTATCAACCAATCAAACCAACCCCATAATAAAAGAAACTGAAAGTCTAATATTAGAATCAATGAACTTAAATAATGACATTGATGATTTAAAAATTCTAGGCTCAAACGAAGAAATACCTCCTATATTATACCTTGAAGGCATGAAATCTGAAATTGATAATTTAATAATTACAAAAATTGAAACATTAAAAGCAAGTGCTATCATTGTTGATAATCAACAGTCACAAGAAAATATTTTACTCGATATTAAAAAGGAAATATCACATGTTAACATTACAGACAACTCCAATACTCTAAAACAAATAACAAACTCTTTTAACGAAATTGAAACACTCTATAAAGATGCTGAAAAAGAAAAAAATACTACCAGAAAAAATGAGATTTTAGTAGATGCAAATAAAAAACTGGATATTACTATAAATAATAATATTAGTTTTTTAAATAGTCAATTAATTAAGGAGTATGAACATTTTAATACTTATCAAAAAGGATTTAATAAATTAGAAGAATTACCAGAATATACAATTGATTACATTAACAAAATTGACTTATTGCAAACAGAGGCAACAAATTTACAACTAAATGCAGAAGAAAACCCCGACAAACTTAAAAAAATGCAATTCTTATCCCAAGCATGGGATAAGCTACAATCCGCTAACAAATACTATAATTATCTATTAGAAATTTCTATTGACGAAAGTAAATACAAAAATAATTTTGAAATAAAAGCTGACAAAACCATTGATAATTTCATCGCTGCTGGAAATAATATTCAAATAATTGAACCAGAACCTTTAACAAATAACACTGATTTTATTGCAGATAACAACTCTGAAAATAGTACTGAAAACATCACTGAAAATATCACT
>CAYUWD010000082.1:10461-16849 GCA_964448235.1 uncultured Bacteroidales bacterium
TATTGCAGATAACAACTCTGAAAATAGTACTGAAAACATCACTGAAAATATCACTAAAAATGATATAAATCTCGATGAAACAATAAATAAGCTAAATGATGTAAACTATGATGGCAAAATATTAGTTAATATCAGCTCTCAAGCTCAAATAAATGAAGAAATTTCAAATTTATCAAATGACATTAATGAACTCCAAAACAAATTAGCTAATACATCTAATAAAAATAAAAAAGAGCAACTAAACTCCGACATAAGACTTAAAGAAGAAGAACAAATTGATGCTATAATTAAATACAGTATTACAGGCAATGAAATTCTTGCTGAATTAGATACCCTTAGCCAACTAAATAAAGATTATAATAAAGACTTAATTAGAGATTTATGCAACAACCAAACAGAATTACGAAGTTCAATAATTGACTATAGCAATTTCTATACTTCTGAAGAAATTATGGACAAACATATTGCAGCAAACGAAATAGAAAAAGAACTTATAAATTTATATAACAACTTAGTCTATTCTACTGACAATCAAGTTCTTGAAAACAATATCAATAAGATTGAAACTATTTCCAACACTAATATTATCACAGATAATTCCAACAAGATTGAACCTATTGATAGTTTAATTGGAAACTATGAATATAAATATCCATATGATGAAGAAACAGAGTTAAAAATTGAAAAAATTGAAACCGAAATAAATTCTCTCGAATTAGAGATTAATGATCAACAAACCTACATTTCTGAATTAGAAGCAAGTATGACTTCAATAAATGATTTAAAAAAATATCAGAAAATTCAAAAGCAACTAAAAAAACAGAATAAAATATATTTAAAACAACTAAAATCTTGGGCTGAACTCAATAAAAATTACATTTCATTACAATATAATTTTGGTGACACACATTATTTTGACTTGCAATCTGTCAATAAAGATATTACCACAGTATGCGATAGTTTAAAATCCAAGGCAGACAATCAACTGGACGAATCTATGGCTCTTTTTGAAGTAATTATCAGTTCGAATGCAAAAACAGCAAATAATTCAATTATTGAAACATACAAAAAAGCATCAGCACTTTCAATTGAAGGTATAAATTTGATGAATACAGCTAACAGCTTAAAAACAAGTGGGGATCTTTCTAATCCAATAGTTTTATACCATTATCGTTCAGTTGAAACATCATCCAAAGATGATACAGACACAAATAACTCTGAAAATATTGATACTAATCTTATATCCGAAAACAACATAATCGATGAAAATTTAAATGATACGGTTAAAAATAGTAATAATGATACGGAAAATATTGGAACAAATACTATCAACAATCTAGAATCAAATATTACAGAAACAAACACAAGTAATAACAACATAAACAATAATACAGTAACAAATAATACTGCTGAAAATATGTTTGGGAATATAATTGATCCAAATAGCAAGAGTTTCTACTCTGACACTAATCCGATTAATGAAATCCCAAATACAGAAGGTCTTTTTTACAGAATTCAAATTGCAGCCTTTAATGGGAAAGTTGCAAATGACAGATTCATTGGCATAAAACCTGTTTTCTGGGAGGCAATTCCCAATAGTAATCTAGTTAGATATATTATTGGAAATTTCTTAAAGCTTAATAATGCCAGAACAAATCTCCCAACTGTACAAGCAATGGGCTACACAGATGCATTTATAGTTGCTTATTATAATGGAAACAGAATTCCAATATATGAGGCTCGTCAAATTGAAGAAAGAGAATTACTTAACCAAAATGAAAATAATATCATTGCTGAAAACAATACAGAAAATTCTAACGATATTATTAATCCATATAATGCCAATAACAATGTTGTTGAAAACACAAAAAATATAGAAACAGATGACATTACACAAACAAGCGGAGTGTTCTTCTGCGTTCAAATAGGTGTTTATGCAACAAAACTTGGTCCGGATCGTATGTACGGATTAAGTCCGTTAATGTATCACAATTATAGAGAAAACCTAATTAGACATACATTTGGCAAATACTATGATTTTAACACTGCAATAAATGAACAAAATAAAATTCGACGCATTGGAATAACAGACGCATTTGTGGTAGCATATCATAATGGAGAAAAAATAACAATAAATCAAGCTAGAGACCTATTAGCAAACATAAATCCACCTAGTGAAGAAATTCTTGTTAATATTCCCGAAAATCAGATACCGATAAACGTACCTGTTGACAATACGCAAATAGATATAAATCAACAAGAAGAAAATACTTTGGAAGAAAAAGCTCCTGCACCAATAGTTGAATATTATATTCAGATTGGAGTTTTCCGAAAAGATGTAAACACATATATCCGAAGTAGTTTCAGACGAATCGCAGGCAATAATCAACTTGTTCGTTTAACAAATAACGAAATGACATTATATCGTATTGGCATATTCAATTCTTATCAAGACGCTCAAAACACATTAAATGGTGTAATAAGCTCTGGGATTAAAGATGCTTTTATTGTTAGCTTTATAAATGGCAAAAAAGTTAATATTGCTCAGGCTCGTGCAATAGAATAATATTAAATATTTGTAACTAGCTTATTTACAATAGATAATTATATAATTTAACCAAGCTTTTTTATAATTAATTGAAATTCTTCTGCCACATAATAATTTCATAATAAAATATTAGTTATTTTTGTATTATATTGATTATGAATCAAAATGTTCTTTATTTCACTTTGCTTATAAAACTCAATTGATTCTATATCGGCATTATACTAGTCTTATTTTAAGACTCATTTTAAAGTACTAATTGTATTATATGAAAGAAAATCAAAATATTGTAAATCCTTTTAAAAAGGATAATCTTAATTTAAATAAAGATAAAAGTCTTATTCTTTATAATGATAACAATAATACTTTTGATTATGTAATTGGCTGCCTGATTGAAGTATGTGACCATGATACTTTTCAGGCAGAACAATGTGCTTTTATAACTCACTATAAGGGCAAATGTGACATAAAAAAAGGAAATTATAAGTCACTCAAAACTATGCGTAAAACCCTAATAGAAAAAGGTCTAAAAGTAACTATTGATTAGTTATTATATATCTGACATCTTACTTGACAATAGTTTTACTTTTATATTTTAGGACAAAAAAAACAAGCCTTCAAAATGAAGACTTGTTCTTATAAAACGGATTTAGATTATTTCTTTTTTAGTAAATCGATACTTCTTGTAACAAAATTGTTTAATGACTCTCCTTTAAGCAAATTATTTGAGAGTAGTGCCAAATCAAATAACTGACTTACGATTTTTTGTTTTTTCCCAAATTCCTTATAGACACTTATTTTTTCTTCTTCTACTTTAAGTAGATTTGAATTTAATTCATCAAGTTTTGTTTTATCTTCGACAGGTTTTTCTTCATCTTTTTCAAACTTATTAAGTTTTTCTTCTAATTCAGATTTTTCTTTATTAAGAACTTCTAATTTTTCATCAAAACTCGATCGTTTTGTACTGGTTTTCTTTTCAATTTTACCACTCAAATCAACAATAAGAGGGTGATTTGTATTAACAATCACTTTATAATCTTCGGGCATATCACGATAAAATCCAGTTCCACCACTCAATTCAGACATATCCTTCATACGACGCATAAATTCATCACGTGCAATTATTACTGGCATATCTTCGGGGCGCATAGAGTCACTTGTTACCCAATACGATTTTCCTTCAGGCATAGCGCCTTGAAATGTCCATTTTATATTTTCTTGTTCTTTTTCACTTAAAACAGACTCTAATTTTTCATCCTTACTAATTAAATTGTCAACAATATCAGAATCAACACGAACAAATCGTGAATTTTCAAACTTACTTTCCAAAGCATTAACAAAATGCACATCAAGTTGTCCATCTAATAATAATACATCATACCCTTTATCTTTTGCCGCTTTAATATATGCATATTGATTTTCTTCATTAGTTGCATATAAATAAATAATATTTTTGGTTTTATCAGTTTGATTTTCCTCAATTTTAGTTTTATATTCTTCAAAAGTGTAGAATTTCTTTTCAGTATTTTTAAACAATGCAAATTTTTCAGCTCTTTCATAAAACTTTTCATCTGAAATCATACCATAAATAATAAACAACTTAAGGTCATCCCATTTATTCTCGAATACTTCACGATTATCCTTAAAAATTTCGAACAATCTATCAGAAACTTTTTTAGTTATATGACTAGATATCTTTTTAACATTTGAATCACTTTGTAAATATGATCGAGACACATTTAATGGAATATCAGGAGAGTCTATTACACCATGCAATAGAGTTAAAAATTCAGGGACAATTCCCTCTACAGAATCCGTCACAAAAACCTGATTGCAATACAATTGTATTTTATTTCGATTAATTTCAAGATTTGATTTTATTTTTGGGAAATACAAAACTCCTGTTAAGTTAAAAGGATAATCCACATTTAGATGTATATTAAATAATGGCTCTTCCATACTCATTGGATATAACTCCTTATAGAAAGCAGAATAATCTTCATCCTTAAGGTCAGCAGGCTTTTGTTTCCATAAAGGGTTAGGATTATTTATAATGTTATCTTCATCTGTTTCCACTTCTTTTCCGTCTTCCCATTTTGTCTTTTTCCCAAACACTATATCTACAGGAAGAAATTTACAATATTTACTAAGTAATTCCTGAATTTTAGCTTTTTCTAGAAATTCAGAAGATTCCTCATCAATATGTAAAATAATATCAGTTCCTCTTTCTTTCTTTTCAATTTCATCCAAGGAGTAATTCGGGTCCCCTGTACACTCCCATTTTACCGCTTTTGAGTTTTCAATAAACGATTTTGTATGAATTTCTACTTTATTAGAAACCATAAATGAGGAGTAAAAGCCCAATCCAAAATGACCAATAATAGCATTTTCGGCATCTTTATATTTATCTAAGAAATCTCCTGCTGAAGAAAAAGCAATTTGGTTTATATATTTATCAACTTCCTCTTCTGTCATACCGATACCATTATCAGAAATTGTAATAGTCTTATTATCTTTATCTAATGCAACTCTGACTTTCAAACCATCTGCTTCTCCATTAAACTCACCGGAAATAGATAATGTTTTAAGTTTTTGTGATGCATCAACAGCATTAGATACCAATTCACGTAGAAAAATTTCATGATCTGAATAAAGAAATTTTTTAATAATAGGAAAAATGTTCTCGCTTGTTACACCAATGTTACCTTTTTTATTATTCATAATTTTATCATTTATTAATTTTCAACACAATTCCTTTTCAAAGGATGTGCCAATAGAATTATTATGACAAAACGACAGAAAATTATTCAATAGAAAAACAAATTGGCATAATCCCTTCTGGAAAGACGCACAAGTTTTATTTTATATGACAGGTAATCCTAATCAAACAAAACATTTTTTTGCTTAAAGCTCCATTCAATACAAAAAGAAACCCAGAGCAAATAATGCTGCAGCAAAAATAAATATGCCTAAGACCAAGTATGTAACGTTACGACTTGAATCCAATTTCTTTTTTAACTCATATTCACTTATCAATCTGGAAATCAAAGGATATAATCTCACAAAATACTGTGAATCCTTTTTTATAAAAGCTGCAGGTTTAATCTTACTACTTGTTGCTTTTAGCTCAATATTTTCACTATCAGCAAAAATGATTACCTGAATTTCACTATCAATACTTTTTATAGTTGGTAATAACTCTAATGCTGTTTTAGTATTCATACCTCTTGATTTAACAATATTATCGATAATAACAATTTTAAAACTTCTATCTTTAGTTTCGTTTTTCAATTTGTTAAGAAACATCTGAACAGAGTTAAATGTAAAGAGAGTATAATTTAAATTTGGATTAAAATTTTCTCGAAAGAAATCTAAATCCATAACATCATTATCTACACAATAAATTGTAATATGTTTAGTTGTTTTTTTCATTCAAAAGCTATCAACCGCCCCATGTCTTTTTAAAGAGTTAATATGAGGATCTCGTTTATAATTAATCGCTTTTTGAGGATCAATATCATTAAGGAAGTGCCATTTCCCTCCTCTAAACACAAGTCCATCATACGAAAAATCGGGTCCATAATACTGATAAAGACCTTGATACTTTTTTTCAGGAGGGGATAAATGATCCATAACTATTATTTCATTTTTTTCATTATACCTCAACAACATCGTTACCCTATCAGCATATTCAAAAATAAGACGTCCTGTATATAACTTATCCATCTTAAATGCTTTTTTTCCAAAATATGGCATTCCTTTACGATCAAGGTTAAGGACTTCTACAACTTTTCTATTTATTAAAAAGTTTGCCCCATCCCAACCTAATAAAGTATAATAAGT
>CAYUWD010000083.1:0-16793 GCA_964448235.1 uncultured Bacteroidales bacterium
GAGGTAGAATCAATCCTTTTCATATCAAGCCAGCACCAAGAGATGAAGATTCGGATGAACTATATTTTGATGATGGAGATGGTCTTGGCGATCTAGCTTTACATATGAAAACGCTGGAAATATTCTTTAATCTTTATACTTATACTCTTAGCTTCACTGAGTCTATATGATTATTATCTTATAAAAATTGGGAAATTATGGAGTGTAAAAGCTAAATAGTATTTCGATAAATAAAAAGATACTCAAAATGCTTACGATTGATAATAAAGTATTGATAATTGTCTTATTTAATATTGTTTTATAAATAAAAAACGAAAACAATAAAAATGAAAAGATGCTTAAAGTCAGACAAATAGTTTTTAAAATTGCGAAAATCAAAAAAGAATATTCTGGTTTAACGATAAAATCATTAAGCCAAAATCCGGCTATAGTAAGAACTATTGATGTAAAAAGGCATAGAATTATTTTGAGTAAAATGTTTTTCACTTTAGAATGTTTCATGATCTTTTATGTCTCTATTTACTGTGCTACCGGGAGTAATATAGCAATTCTTTCCAATTGTGATATTTGGCATGATAATACTTCCTGCTCCAATGTATGTGTAATCTTCAATTTTGCAAGGTCCTATTATAGAGCATAACGGGCTTATATTTACAAAATCACCAATAAAAACCTTATGACCAATTACTGAATTGGCGTGAATAAAACATGATTTGCCAATTATTACATCGTAAGATATTTTAACTCCGGGTTGAATAATTGTGCCATTATCTGCAATTCCACTTAAAGAATAAGCCGATTTAGAAATGATATTTTTAGGTAATGCACCTAGTTTTAATACAGAATTGAACATTTTTTCACGTTTGCGTGGCTGTCCTATAGCTACACAAAAATGAGGATTGCTGTTGATGAGTTTTTTTAATATTTTAAGATCAGAAATAACCTGAAACTTATTCCAGATTTTGTTCATTTTACAGTTTGGATCAAAGAAAACTAAATCCTCATTTGAGTCTTGCATCAGTATTCCTGATGTTTCTTTTCCGGCAGATCCGGCACCAACTATTATCATAATTAGTAAAATTTTATTATGTTTTCACAAATATAATCAATTTCATCAAAACTTAGTTCAGGATAAATGGGTAGGCTTAACACTTCGTCTTTTATTTTATTTGCAATCGGATAAGATGCATTTTTGTTATCATTATTATTTAAAAGCTTGTGTTCATTGAGTATACATTTGTAATGAATTTTAGTTTCAATATTTTTAGAATTAAGAAATTCTTGTAATTCATTTCTTTTTTGAACACGTATAACAAATTTATGAAAATTGGAAGAAACATTCTTGTGTGGATAAATAACTTCTATTTGTTTAATGTTTTGCAAATTTTGAAAATATTTATTAGCAATAGTTGTTACTTTAGATATGTTTTCATTTAAAGATTTTAGTTGTTCATTTATTAAGGCAACATTTAGTTCAGAAATTTTTGAATTATACCCCAAGATTTCGAAATCTCCAGCATCATTTCGACCATGATGGATGAGTTTTTTTAGTTTAGAGTAATGTTTTGTATTGTTGGTTAAAATGGCTCCTCCTGTACCAAATGCCGAAATGACTTTTGTTGGATCAAAGCTAATACAACTAAAATCACCAAAAGAACCGCTAGGAATATTATCTATTTTACTACCTATACCTTGCGCATTATCCTCTATTATTGCAATTTGTTTTTCTTTAGTATATTCTATTAAGTCATTTAGATTGACAATGTTTCCAAATAATTGCACAAAAATAATTGCTTTTGTATTTGATGTAATTTTGTCTTTTATTAAATCAATGTCTAGCATTAAATCAGAAGGATTAATGTCAACAAAAACAGGTGTTGCACCACACATAAGAATAGGGCTTAGGCTTGCTATGTATGAAAAAACAGGAATAATAATTTCGTCACCTTTTTTTATGTTTAGGGCTTTTAATGAAAGGAATAATGCATCTGTACATGATGATGTTAATAATGTATATTTTCGATTTGTTAGATCACATAATTGCTTTTCTAATTTAGTAGTTTCAATACCTCTAATATATTTGCCACTAGATAGTATGGTATCAGCAATGTCTAATACTATTTCTTTATTGTTTAGATAAAAAGAGTTAAATTTATTAAAAGGGATTTTTTTCATTTTCTTGACCAAATATTATATTTAAAAACGCAGAATAACGTTCTTAAAGCATCTTTAAACTTAATTTTTTTGCCTTCTGCATATGTTCTGCCGAAATATGAAATTCCAACTTCGGCAAATCTAATTCCTTTGATTCTGCTTAGTTTTGCAGTTATTTCAGGTTCAAACCCAAATCTATTTTCTTTAAGATTAATCTGTTTTGTGTGCTCAGTTTTAAATACTTTATAGCAGGTTTCCATATCTGATAAATTGAGCCTTGTAAAGATGTTTGAGATTGTTGTTAACCAACGATTTGCAACGTAGTGACCATAATACAATACTCTTTTGGGCTCTGAGCCTTGAAATCTAGAACCATAAACTATATCAGTTTTATTATCAAATATTGGATTTAATAATTTATAATATTCTGTAGGGCTATATTCCAAATCTGCATCCTGAATAATAACAATACCGTCTTTACAATAGTTAAAAGCTTTTCTTATAGAATAACCTTTTCCGGAATTTGTTATGTTATTTAATGTAATGATATCCTGACGTTTATATTTTTTAGATATTTTTTTTATTTCTTCTGAAGTATTATCTGTTGAACCATCATTGATTATTATAATTCTATATCTCTCTTTCGAATTTGATACATGTTTAATAATGTCAGAAATGACTTCAGAAATATACTTTTCTTCATTATAAACAGGTATAATTATATTAATTGAACTCTCTTTCAAATTATAATAAAATTTAATGATATAAAAATAACTAAAAAATATTGATTATCTTATAATAAATTTTTACATTTGATAAAAAGTATTATGACGGATTGTCTTTTTATAACATCATCAAAAACTCGGGCAGTTCAGTTTTCAGTTTATCCATATTTAGGCGTAGCTTATTTATCTACACTTTTAAAAAGAGATAATATAAATAGTGAATTGTACGATATAGATGTACGAGGAACAAAATTAAGTAAGGTGTTAAAGTTCATAGAACATGAAAAGCCTTTGGTGGTTGGTTATTCTGTTATGTCTATTTCCTTACCTTTATTTTATAAAATTACTAAATTAATTAGGGATAAATTTCCAGATATAATTATTGTAGCTGGAGGGCCACATGTTACTAGTGACTCAAATATTATTTCAGAAATGGGTGTTGATTATGGGTTTACTGGTCATAGCGAAATTAGTTTTCCAGCCTTTATGAGGAAAGTAAAATCTAAAAGTTTTGACTTTACTGACATAAAAGGTATGATTATTCCTACTGAAAATAGAGCAGACTCTCCTGTGTTGTATGATGTCACAAAGGCTGACTTTATCCCAGATTATAGCCTATATAATATAAATAAGTATCAGAATATATTTTATGGAAGAAAGTGGTTTACAATGATTACAACTCGTGGCTGTGCGTATAATTGTAAATTTTGTAAAGATCCTGGAAAAAACAGATATAAAGAATATCCTCTAAACACAATCAAACAACAAATAAAAGTTCTAATTCAGGAAAAAAAGCTTAAATGGATTAGCTTTGTTGATGACACATTTACTTATAATCGCAATAGAGTAATAGAATTATGTAATTGGATATTAGAAGAAGGGTTGGATTTTAAATGGACTTGTTGTACTAGAGCGGATACTTTGGATGAAGAATTAATATGCATTATGAAATCAGCAGGGTTACATTATGTAATTATGGGTGTGGAAGCAGGAAATGAAGAAATAAGGAAGGGGATAAATAAAGGAATTCCTAGTATTGATTACATAAACATAATAAATATTCTTAGAACATATAAAATAAGAGTGTTGTGTTCTTATGTTTTAGGAAATCCAAATGAAACATATTCTCATATAGGAGAAACAATAAGTTTTTCAAATAAACTGAATGCTAATTATGCTCAGTATTATAATATGACTGCTTTACCACAATCTCCAATATTTAAATATGGTATAGATGAGAAGGTTTTTGGAGAAAATGTCTGGACAAAATATATGAAAGGCGAAAGTGATTTACCTTATTATATTCCTCAATATCTGGAACTAAAAAAACTTAAACGCTTAAAAACTAAAGCATTTATCCGATATTATTTACGTCCTATAAAGTTTTTTGATCTGGGAACAAGATTGATAAAATTTTTCTTTGATATTAAAGTACGTAGATGAGTTTCTTATTTTCGAAAAATAAATCTCAAAACATAAAAAAATGCTTTTGCTGTCATTTTGAATTCAACAAAATTATTTATTCTTTTTAATCTTCTGAAAAAATATGGTAGGTTGTAATAGTAATCTGAATATATTTTTTGATATTGTTTAATTACATCTTTTTGGCTTAGAAAGTCAAGTTTCATTACTGAATTATTCCCAGCGAACTTGCTCCAATCTTTAGTTAATAGCCTATTATTTTTTTCTGCCCATTCGTATAGCTGAGAGCCTGGAATTGGAGTGAAAATGCTTGATACTAGAATGTCTGGTTTTAGCCTTTTTAAAGCTTTAATGTTTGCTTTATATGTATCCCAAGTGTCCGCAGTATTTCCAACCATTATTGATACTCTAGTAATTATTCCAACTTTTTTTGTAAGTCGCAGAACTTCTTCAATTTTTTCTACTTTTATTCCTTTTGCTAGGCTATCAAGAATTTTTTGATTAAAATTTTCAACGCCATACATTATCTGATAACACCCTGCTTCTTTCATCTTTAGCAAGATTTCTTTATTCATGGTATCGATTCTAGCAAAACAAGTCCACTCAATATTAAGATTTTCTAAAATTAATAAATTGCAGAAATCTAGAACTCTTGTTTTACTTAGTGTAAAAGTATCATCATAGAAATTGATATGTTTAACCTTATAATCTTTAATTAATAGTTTTATCTCCTCTATTATTTTATTAGGTGTTTTGAAACTTACTTTTTGGCCAAATGTCCTACAGCAAAAATTGCATTTTCCAGGGCAGCCTCTAGTTGTGATAATATTTGCTGCAGGCAGCTTTCTATACGAGCCTAAGATAGGTGCGTATTTGTTCATTTTTAATTGATTGTAAGAAGGAAAAGGTAATGTGTTGATGTCTTTAATTCTTTCTCTATCAGGATTGTGAATGTTTTTTGAATCTCTGTAACTAATTCCTTTTATTGTTTCTAAATTTTTATTTTCAACAATTTCAAGTAAACTAAGTTCTCCTTCACCACGAACAACAATATCAACATTATTACTATCTAAAACTTCATCTGCCATAAATGTTGCATGTGCACCACCAGCGATTACTTTTGAATTAGGAAATTTTAGTTTTAACTGTTTTGCAATTTCGTACGAATTATATACGTACGGAGTTAAGAAAGAGATACCAAAAATAGTTTCACTTAAATCGAATACATTATTTAACTTTTCAAGGAAATCTGGAATTTCTATATTTGACTCAATTTCAACATTAAGATCATAGACTTTAGTTTTATATGATTTTTTAATTAAATATGCAGAAAGAGAAATTAATCCTAAAGGAGGGTCTAAATTACTTACCTCGCGATAAATACTTCCTTCTACGTAAGTGAAATTAGGACTAAATAATATGCATCTTAATTTTTCTTTCATTTTGTGTTTCTTGTCTTCTTTGATGATCTGAAAATAATAGGAATAATTGAAATTATACCAGAAAATATAAGCTTAATCTTTAGGAATGAATTTATTGAAAATATGGTTTTAAAAATGAATGAAGGTCTTAAATAAAACTTTATATATGTTTTCTTATAGTATTTCTGAAGTGTTTCAAAACTAATTGCTTCATGTTTTACAATTTCGTCGCTTCCTTCGTATTTATCCCAATCGTAAGTAAGTAGTTTATTATTTGTTTTGGCATCTTTAAACATTTGAGAACCGGGTAAAGGTGTTGTGATGGAAACTTGAATTAGATCCGGTTTTGTTATTTTTAATTGTTTGATGTTATCTTCTAAAATTTCAATAGTATCTCCAGGATTACCCAGCATTATTGCAGCTCTAGCTTCGATTTTTGCTTTCTTTGTTTCTTTAATTGCATAAAAAATATCTTCAGGTTTTGTTCTCTTATTTATATTTTTTAATACTGTTGCGTTAAAGCTTTCAACACCATACATAATTTGGTGACATCCGGCTTTTTTCATTTTTAATAGTAAATCGGGAAATACTTTGTCAACTCTCGAAGAACAAGTCCAGCTAATATCTATATCAGAATTGATAAGTAAATCGCAAAACTTTTCAATTCTAGTTCTGTTTGAGATGAATGTGTCGTCATAAAAAATTAATTGCCTGATATTAAAATCATAATATAAGATTTTGATTTCTTCTATTATTCGTTCAGGAGATTGTACACATAACCGATCTCCTAAAACTCGACTACAAAAAGTGCATTTCCCAGGACATCCACGAGCAGTAATCAATATTGTAGCAGGAAGTCTTTTGTAAGACCCAATAAGAGGCTTGCAAAATTCCATTGGAACTAAGCTGTAATCATTTATTGGTAATATATCTAAATTCTTGATTCTTTCGTGAGGTGGATTAATAATTATTTTTCCATTATTTTTAAATGCAATTCCGTTAATCTGTTCGGCATTCTTATTTTGTAGAATTTTTTCTGTAATCAATTCGCCTTCACCAATTACAACAATGTCGGCAAAATCGTGTTTAAGCACATCTTTGGGCAAAGCTGTTGGATGAGCTCCTCCAAATAAAATTTTTACAGATGGTTTTAATTGTTTCACCTTTTTGGCAAGCCTATAAGCAGAGTTAACTGTTTGAGTTGTGGTGGAAAAACCTATATATTCTATCTCGTAGTTTTCAAATCTATCATTAAATGTTTTATCAAATTCAGACTCTTTAATTTGTTCTAAATTGCAATCTAAAATGCTTGTTCTAAATTTTTTATTATTTAAATAACTAGCAATTGAAAGGATTCCTGGAGATTGAAATCGATACTCTATAGCTTTCCATATAAAACCATCTTTTGCTTCATAATATGGAACAATAAAAACAATATCATACTTTGTTTTGCTATCAGCCATTTATTTATTGGATTGTAAAAAATACCGATTACAAATTTATTCAAAATTCTTGAATATACTATTTCTGTATTGTTTAAGTTTTTTTTAATTGTAATATCAATTCCTTTGTTTTATTGAAAAACAATATGGAGAAAATTCCAATCAGGATAATCATATAGGTATCATAATATATTAAATACCTATCATTGCCAGATGTTACAATTGGTAGAATAAATGCTGATAAAGAAATATATAATCCTGGTGTAGTAAATATAAATCTAATATCTTTATCAAAAATTACTAAAAGGATTACCAAAAATGCAATAGTGTATATTAGTGAAGTTGATAGAATTAGGCTTGTTGCAATAATTAGTGTGAAAGAAATTATATATACTAATTTGATGATATTTGTGCGTGTTATTCGTTTTTTCTTGAGAATAAATAAAAGGGAATAGAGAGATATTATTAATCCTAGTAGTATAGTGAAAATATGATTAGCATAGTATGTTTGTAATTTTCTTAATGGTATTTTGAAAATGTAATTAGGATTAGCAGTGTAAAATTTAATTACTCTTGCTAAATCACTTTGTTTTTCAGAAGTGTCAGTATTGTAATAATTATTTGTGTCGTATATCCATTCAACATGAGGTCTACCGTCGATAGTAACATATTCATTGTTTACATCCATTAGTCTGTTCCCTGGTGGTAGAGCAATCATAAGGTAATTGCTTTTTACAAATGAGATGGGGTATAATATTGATATGATTTGTTGCTCCCTTGGAAGAGACTCCATGATTTGCGGATTTAATAGTTGAGTATTAGATAAGTTAGGTTTTATTTCATTATTAAAATAATCCAAATCGTCTTTGTTAATTTGTAGCCTGTCTTCAAGTACTAAATAGTTGTTATTGTTTATAAGTTCATTGATTGTCTTAAGTTTATCTGAAGAATTATAATCTAATGTGAAGATTTCTTCTAATTTTTCACTTTCTTTTTTGAAGAAATTTACACTCCAAATATTATATGGTAACCATATCAATAAAAAAATTATTGTAAATAAACTTAATTGTATGATGGAGCTTTTAAGTTTTTTTCTGTTTATTAAAAACAAGTCTAGAAAAAGAAAAGGTGTGTATAATATTAGGCTTACTTTAAAAAGGAAGCTAATTCCAAGTATTAAAGCAAGGGGAATAGTATATTTATATATGAAATTCTTTCTGGTTTTAATGTGTAGGTATATTATCCAGAAGTTTAGGAAAAATGTAATAATATCCGGACTTAAGTATTTTACATACGGTAACAAATAGAAATATATAATTATTGCCCCAAAAACACCACCTGCCAAAGTTCTATTACCCCAGACTTTAACTGTAATAAGTGGAATGAATAAAACTACAATAATTAGCATAATCCATTGAAAGTATTTAATAATAATGGGATTAGGTCCAAAGATCTTATAAAAAAGACTTAAGGTAAATGAATAAGCAGGGAACCTATCTAATCGTTTTAAACCTCTATATGTGTTAAATTTATAATCTGAATTTTTATAATTAAAATTTAACTTATAATCAGTGGTTTTATCAATATTACCACCAATTAAAAATCCGTATCCATTGTTATAATTAACGGCGCATGTGTGATATTCAACCTGATCTGGCATTTTGTCCAGCTCAACAATGTTTGAGAATTTAGTTTGATTTAAAGTAAAAGATATTAAAATAATGATAAGGGTATTAATGGCAGAGATGATAAGAGGGTGTTGAAGAGATGTATTGTAAATGTATTTAATCAGTTGTAATATTTTACTTTTGTTTTTAATTATTAATACTATCAAACTTATTAATGATATTGCAAGAATGAAAAGTAGAATATGGTTTGAATTCATTAACAATAATAGATGTATTTTCGTTTTTGTAGATAAATTGTAGCTTTCTTTGTTTAGAATAAACGTCGATTGTTCTCCACTTAGAGTTATATTTAAATATTCATCACCTATTCTTACAATTATTGGGACATCAACATTTTGTTTGTACTTAAGTTTTATTTCTATCTGCCTGTATGGTCTTACGTATTTATATAAGATATTCTTATCGTTAACATCAAAATGATAAATATTGTTTAGAGGGCTTATTGCATTCACTTCTATTATTTCAGAATCGTGATTTGGAGTTTCAATATTTATTGTGTTAAAGACTGCAATTCTTGATATATAAATGTAACTAAAGACCAATAAAAATGAAAAGCCTAATAAAAAAGAGAGTAATAATATCTTTATTCTATAGTTATTCATAAATCTTCTTCAAGGATTATTTCAATTTCTCGAGAAAGGAGTTCAGCTATAATTTTATTTGCCTCAAAGCTTAAGTGACAGTAGTCTGTATAAAATTCAATGCTTTTATTTATATGGGTAATTTCTTTGTTTAAATCAATATAATTAAAATTGTTTTTTTGAGAAAGTAGTTTTATTGTATCACTCAGGTAATCATCAAAAAAATATTTTAAAGTAATAATACCCATAGATTCATATTTATCAAGGATTTTTTTATCAAGATTTGGTTGTGATAATGAAATGTTTATTGGTTTTATTTCTTGCTGCATTTTATTTTCAACATTACTAAGCTCTTTATTTGTTTCTCGTTGTAAAAGTGGTTGAATGCAAAAAATAAAATCTACAGAATCTGTTTTACATAAGGCATTGTAGTATAATATTAAATCGGTGAAAGTGGAGCAGCTATTAATTAGTTCAGTTTTTTTTGATTTGTATAATTCAAGATTATAGTCATTTGGATTATAATCTAATAGGCTTTCTCCATTTATTGACATGTTTTTTTTATTTACCTTGAATTTGATTTTTTTAATAAGTTGCAAGGTATAAGGGAAACAGTTTTGTGTTAAACTCTTTTCAATTTTATGTAGATTTAAGTATTTATCTAATAAGTATTGTTCGTCATAATCAAATGGAGAACTACCATTTATTGTTATTAAGTCGTTCATACCATCCATTGAAATTATTATATCTGGTGAAAAATCTTTTATTACAGCGAGGTATTGTGTAATGCTTTGATTAATCTTTCTTCCAGAAGAACATGCATTTATTACTTCGATTTTCTTTTCAGGATATTTTTTCTGTAATATCGATTTTAAAATACCAGCAATGCTTGATTCATAAGAATAAATGCCAGTTTGGTATTTTTTTATTTTATTATATGGTCTTGCCTGACCGCTTCCAAATGCAGCTGAACCTCCAGTAATAAAGACCCTCAGGTAATTATTTGGTTTGAGCTTTTTAATCTCCTCATTACATATAAAACCATACTCATCAATTATTACATCTTTTTCATTATTATTTGACTTTATTGTTTGATATTTATACCTTGGTGTGTTTTTATAAACGTAAAAAACCGATATATGTCTGTTGAAATAAGGCTCTTCCAATTTTAAATTGTCGTTATATTTGAGAATTAGTGATGATATTATTTCAACAATAAGTAGAAAAAAAATTGTAATACCAGTAATGATAAATGTATTTTTGTGCCGTTTCATAATAATGTTACGCATAATAAAAAAGTTTCGAAATGAAAAATAATACTCCAGCAAGGAAATAGACAGTTCTATAAATAATTCTCACAATTAATGCCTTTTCTTCAATTTTTTTGAAATAAACAAGAATTAGAAGTAAATGAATTGCAGAACAAACCGAGAACAAAATTCCTGCCATGCTTTCTATACTTTTGTTGAATAATAAAAAAGTAATCACGAAAGTATTAACTAACAATAAAACTATTAAAATTGATGCTGTTTTTTTTATCCCGAATATTATGGCTGATGTTTTAAACCCAGAAACTTTGTCAGCCTTAAAATCAATAATCTCATGAAGAATATGTCCAGAACTAAAAGCTATTGCGAAGAAAACTGAGATGTAAAGAGCATCTAAGCTTAAAGGTTTAAAAACTATCCATGCCATTATAAAGTGTAAAATCTGTCCCATAAAATGAAGAACAGTTCCCCAAATTGCTTTTTGTTTTAATCCGCATTGAGGATGAGAATAGCAAACCCAAAGTAGAATAATTAAAGTACAAAATAAGAGAGAATACGGGCTCAACCATAAAGCTATTAAAGTAGCGAAAATAAATAAGCTAACTGAAATTATCAGGAATGTGTTTTTATTTAAATTCCAAAGGTTTTGTAATCTAAGATTATTAGAGTCTTGTGATTTGCCGGCAGCTGCATTAAAACTGTAAACTGATAAAACAATAAAAAAACTTAAAACAGAAAGTGTAATTAGTTTTATAATAAAGTTACTGTCGAAATGATCAGCAGCAAAGATGCCACCAATTATGAAGAAGCCAGACATTAGTAGAACTTCATTAATCCTTAATCCTTGCCAATATTTTTTTATTAACTTAATCAAGTTCTCCTGTTTTTATTATTTTATTAGTATATTCTCCAAGATTTAGCATACAGTAACTGTTCTGTAGATTACGACTGTCTATTACAAATTGTTCAATTTTAGGATAAATGGAATGTATCTCATCCCCTTCATAAATAAATAAGTCAATTATATACTTAAATGGGTTTAAAATTCTAGCGGGAATTTCAGATTCAATCTTGTAAATTCCGCTTTCTCCAGTTATAGTTCCCATTTTTATTTCTGCAATTGGTTTGTTTAATTCATCCTTTATCACGATGCTAATACCGTAATTTGTATTATCTGCTTTTTCGAGTTCTGTTATAACAATCAAAGGTGTGCCATCGCCATATGACTCAACATTTATAAGGTTAAAACGATTGATTTTTATTAAATTCGTAGCAGATGTATTAATTGTGATTGGTTCAATTTTTAATTCTTCGGATAGCTTTACTGCCAAAATATGCGGATTAATATGCAATAATTGGTTGTAGGTTTGCATACTAGCTCCAGGAATATCAAATTTTTGTATTGAGCCATCGTTGAGAATAAGAATTTTGTCACAATACGAATATATAGTATCTGGAGCATGAGTAACAATTAAGACCGTTTTACCATTATTTGCCATTGTGCTGATTATGTTCAAAACCTTGTCTCTGAATATGGCATCACCAACACTCAACACTTCGTCCAAAAGATATATATCTGCATCAACATATGCAATTAGAGCAAAAGCCAATCTCATATACATTCCTGATGAGTAATATTTTACAGGAGTATGTAAGAAGTTTTCGAAACCAAACATACTAATAATTGAAGGCAAGTTAATTTCAATATCAACTTTTTTTAAGCCATAAAGTCTTCCAGAAAGAAATATATTCTCATATCCTGAAAGTTCTGGTTGAAATCCAATGCCAACCTGTAAAATAGAAGCAACTTTGCCTGAAATTAATATTTCACCTCTAGTAGGAGGTGTTACTTCTGCTAGTATCTTTAGTAATGTGCTTTTTCCTGCTCCATTTGGACCGATAATTCCGATTACTTCACCTTTGTTTATTTCAAGGTTTATATCTTTTAGAGCATAAAATGCTTTTCCATCTTTGTTCCCTTTAAGTCTTGACCAAATATTTCTTTGTATAGAATTTTTTTTGTAGTATTCTTTACATAAGTTTTTGATTACTATGGCCTTATTACCCGTCATAATAGGTCTGTTATTTGTTTTTCCTTACGTTTATAAACATAAAATGCTGTGACGAATAGTATTAGTACAATTCCAAAACCTAATAGATATTCTGTATCGGGTAAATCGTTTCCAAAAAGTATCGAACGAAAATATTCAATAATCCCAGCCACAGGATTTATGTATAAAATTATTCTAAAATTGTCTGGGACAATAGTGCCAGGATAAAATACAGGTGTTACAAAAATCAAGAAATTAGTGACCTGAATAATTATTTGACTTAAATCCCTAATATATAACGATAGTATACTTGTCCATAATCCGATACTTAATCCACATATTATTAAAACTACTATTATTAATGGTATATATAACCAACTTAATAGAACTGTTTGTTTAAAAACTATAAAAATAATGATGAAAACAATAAACCCCATTCCCAGATCTAATAATCCAGGTAAAACTTTTGAAATACTTAGTGTTATTCTAGGAAAATATAATTTATTAATCAAATGCTCAGAATCAATCAATGCTCCGCTACTTGTTCCAACTAAATAAGAAAAGAATTGCCATACCAAAATTCCTGGCAAAGCAAAGACCGGATATGGAATACTTCCAGTGTCAATTTTTATTGCAATTCCAAAAATTAGCCAATATATCGCAAGACCAATAAGTGTTTGAATAATGCTGATGAAAATTCCTGTGACATTACGTGCATATTTATTTTTAATTTCACCTAATGCAAGTGATCTGGAAAAGAAACGGTAATCCCAAATTAGATGGAGATAGTTTCCTATGCTAATTTTTGATTTTGGGGTTATTATTTTTTTTTCCATAAATATGTTTACAAATTATACCAGGTGATAAAATTGTCTATCCCTTTTTCTATTGTGGTTTTGGGTTTAAATCCTAATATGTTTTTTGCTTTTGAATTATCAGCCCAAGTAATATCAGATTCTCCCTTAATTGAATTGACATAGTCAATGCTAACATTTTTCCCACTTTTAAGTACAAATAATTGAATAATGTCGTTCAATTGAATCGGATTTCCATTACCTAAATTGAAAATTTCAAAACTTGTGTTTTTGTACTCCAAACTCTTGATTATTCCTTGAATAATATCGTCAACATAAGTATAGTCTCTTGAAGTACTACCATCACCATAGATTTTTAATTCTTCTCTTTGATATATGTTTTTTGCAATTTTATTCATTACTAAATCAGGTCGCAATCGTGGTCCATAGACGGAAAAAAACCTTAGTGAGATAAAGTTTATTTCTTTTTTTAGACTAAATTCTAAACCTGTTTTTTCAGATAAAAGCTTTGTTTGTGCATATGGACTTATTGGATCGAGAACTTTGAAATTCTCTGAGAATGGAGTAGGGGCATTGCCATAAATACTGGATGAAGAAGCAAATATGAATTGTTTGATTTCATTTTGAACAGCCAGCTCAAGTATTTTACGAGTCCCTTTGACATTACTTTCTTCGTAACCAACAGGATACTTTAAAGAATATCTGACACCTGCTTTTGCAGCTAAATGAATAATTGCATCAAATTTTCCTTTAAGTTTTGATTGGATATAGTCAATTTTTTGTATGTCTGATTCAATTAATAAATAATTAGGATTTTTAAGAGCTTCTGTAATATTCTTCCTCTTTACTTTGGGATCATAATAGTCATCAAAGTTGTCTATGCAAACAACCTCATGATTTTCTTTTAACAAAAAATCGCATAAATTACTTCCAATAAAACCAGCTCCACCTGTTACTATAATCCTTTTTCTCATTTTGTCCTTTTGCTTAAGCAAAATTAGTAAAATTATTATAATTATGGAGTAAAATACATAATATATTATAGTGGAGTCATTAGCTATTTCTAGTTAAAATAGTTTTAATTTTCTTCAGCTACCCATTCTGTTTTGTCCTCAAATTTTGCTGAAATTATTTTTATTTCGACACCTGTAGCTTCTTCTGGTGCAAAATCTTCGAGTCTTATCATTGTTTCAAACTCAACTTTAGTGCCTGCAAGAACCATATTCCGGTCAATTTGTTGAAATGGAAAATCGTCAGGTTTGTCCATGAAACCGGGAATATAGTTACCATCTTTGTCTAACCAAATTGCAAGAGCTCTGAATTCTTGCATGTCAGATTTCATGTGATTTGAAATTTCTACAACAGCAAAACCATCATCATTGAATTTTTTAAAAACCATTTCAACGCCAGAACCATCTATTTCAACTGTTTCAGGTTTGTCATCTTTATTATTATTGCATGCTAATAATAATATTGGAATCAAAAATACTAGTAACTTAGATTTTTTTATCATAATGTTATGATATTATTATTTTAACTCAGAAACTAGTTCTGTAATTTTATTATTATTAATTGTTGAGACAGATTTGTCAACTTTTGCGACTTTTTTGATAATAGCTTTTTCAATAAAATTCATTTTTTCAAAATCAAACTCTCCACCAATAATTTTATTACTTACAGAGATATCTTGAATGTCTTTAGAAAATGCATTGTCAAATTGCTCTTTTGATTTTTCTTCCATCATGCAACATAAATATAGACCAACTTTTTTATTTTTAAGAGTATCTAAATTCTTATTATAGAAAGATTTAATTTGTTTTTGTACTTTACCTGCGTGAATAGATCCCCCAATGATTATTGTGTTATAATCATCAATTTGAGGATTTTTAGATTCTTTTAAATTAATTAAATCTACATTTTCGGTTCCCATTTGTTCTTTAATAATTTCTGCAACTTTCTTTGTAGAACCATGATTTGTGGCATAAAAAATTCCTGTTTTCATAATTGTTTTTTTTTCAAATATACAAAATGTTTTGAGTTTTAATTTAATTTTTGATATAAAAAGTTTAGTAAAAAAAGAGGTTTGTTATATAATGATAAATGATATTATAATCTTTTTGTTAATTTCATTTGAATACTAATTAGTTTAATATAAAAATTTTAACACAGCTTTAACAATTTTAACAAATATATAAGACGATATAATCGTTTAGGTCTTGACAGTTTTGTAAAAAACATGTAATTTCGTCAGGTTAAAAATTATTTAATAAAATCAATAAACTATGGACACATATGTAAATATTAAAGAGTTGAATGAAAAAATCCAAAAAGAAAGTGCTTTTGTTGACATAGTCAATATGGAAATGAAAAAAGTAATTGTTGGTCAAAGACATTTACTTGATGGGTTATTGATTGGGTTATTGTCAGATGGGCATATTTTATTGGAAGGAGTGCCGGGTTTAGCAAAAACTTTAGCTATTAATACTTTGGCAACAACAATTAATGCAAAATTTGCTAGAGTGCAATTTACTCCGGATTTATTGCCAGCCGATTTAATTGGGACTATGATTTATAGTCAGAAAAAGGAAGAGTTTATCGTAAAAAAGGGTCCGGTTTTTGCAAATTTCATACTTGCAGATGAGATAAACAGAGCTCCTGCAAAAGTTCAATCTGAATTATTAGAGGCAATGCAAGAACGACAAGTAACAATTGGAGACCAAACATATAAAATGGATAAACCATTTCTTGTTATGGCAACTCAGAATCCAATAGAACAAGAGGGAACTTATCCTTTACCTGAAGCACAGGTAGATCGATTTATGCTTAAATTAAAAATTGATTATCCAGAATTTGAAGAAGAACGTATAATAATTAGGGAGAACCTTACTGGTGAAATGCCTACTACAAATCAGGTAATAAAACCTGAAGACATTTTAAAAGCAAGGGAAGTTGTACGAGAAGTTTATATTGATGAAAAAATAGAAAAGTATATTTTAGATGTTGTTTTTGCAACAAGATTTCCTGAAAAATATGGTTTAGGTAAATTGACAGGTTTGATATCATTTGGAGGTTCGCCTCGTGCATCAATAAATCTTGCACTTGCTGCAAAAGCATTTGCATTTCTTAAGAAACGAGGATATGTTATTCCTGAAGATGTAAGAGCTGTTTGTCATGATGTGTTAAGACATAGAATTGGTCTAACATATGAAGCAGAAGCTGAAAATAT
>CAYUWD010000084.1:0-16771 GCA_964448235.1 uncultured Bacteroidales bacterium
ATGATTTTAAAATCATATTTTAGAAATATTTAATAGCAGAGTTTTAATAATTATTTATTTGATAAAATATAATTATTATGTACTCTTTTAACTCGTTCACGGAGCGTGTTTTTATATTCATCCCAATTTTTTATATTGTTTTGAGCAACACCACTATTTATAGCCGCTTTTGCTACAGCAACTGCTACATATTCAATTACTCTTAAATCCAGAGGTTTTGGAATAATATATTGTGATCCAAATTTGATATTTGTTGTATTGTATGCTTTGCAAACATACTCTGGGACAGGCAAATGAGCCATTTTTGCAAGAGCTTTTGCCGCTGCTATTTTCATATCTTCGTTTATAGAAGTAGCATGTACATCAAGAGCTCCTCTAAAGATAAAAGGGAATCCAAGTACATTATTTACTTGATTTGGATAGTCGCTTCTTCCTGTAGCAATTATTACATCAGGTCTGGCTTCAATAGCATCTTCGTATGATATTTCCGGATCAGGATTTGCCATTGCAAAAACAATTGGTTTGTCAGCCATGGTTTTTAACATTTCTTTACTTACAACATTACCAACAGAAACACCTGCAAAAACATCTGCATTTTTTAGAGCATCGGCAAGGGTATTAATATTCCTACTTGTTTCAAATTCCTTTTTATATATATTATTTCGTGAATTCCCAGTTTTTACTACACCTTTAGAATCGCATATCACAATATTTTTATTTTGAACACCAAGCGATTGAAATAGACGGGCACAACTTATACCTGCAGCACCAGCACCATTAAAAACAACTTTTACTTCGTGAATGTTTTTGTTTGCAATTTCTAATGCGTTAAGTAATGCTGCTCCTGAAATAATTGCAGTACCATGTTGATCATCATGAAAAACTGGAATGTTTGTGATTTCTTTTAATTTCTCTTCAATTACAAAACATTCAGGTGCTTTGATGTCTTCAAGATTTATTCCACCAAAGGTTGGTTCTAAAGATTTTACAATATTAATAAAATTATCAGGATTGTTTTCATTTATTTCTATATCAAAGACATCAATATCAGCAAAGGCTTTAAAAAGTAAACCTTTACCTTCCATAACAGGTTTTGATGCTTCTGGACCAATATTCCCAAGACCTAGTACTGCTGTTCCATTAGATATTACTCCAACTAGATTCGATTTTGCAGTATATTCATAAACTTTTGTTTTATCATTCTTGATTTTTAAACAAGGCTCTGCAACTCCTGGAGTATAAGCTAAAGATAAGTCTTTTTGTGATTGAAATGATTTAGTTGAAACAACTTCGATTTTTCCTCTTCTTTTTGAACTGTGATAATTAAGTGCTTCTTCTTTTGTGTATAGTGTCATTTATTCGTCTGTTTTATTTATTTCACTTAGATCGTTAAATTCGTTCAAATCTAAAGCATTTTTTTCGAGTTGATATTGAGCGTTTCGGTTTTTATATATGTCGATAGCTAAATATAGAGCATTCCGAAATGATTGTGTGTTTGCAGTATTTTCTCCTGCAATATCATAAGCTGTTCCGTGAGAAGGAGATGTTCTTACAATAGGTAATCCGGCAGTGAAATTTACTCCATCTTCAAATGCAATAACTTTAAATGGTGCTAAACCCTGATCGTGATACATAGCAAGTACAGCATCAAATTTTTTAAATTCAAATGCTCCAAAGAATCCATCTGCTGGATATGGACCAAAAGCTAGTATCCCCGATTCTTTAGCTTCATTAATTGCAGGAGTAATTATCTCGATTTCTTCATCACCTATAACACCATTATCTCCACAATGTGGATTTAAACTAAGAATAGCAATTTTTGGCTTTCTGATAATAAAATCATTTTTTAGACAATCGTTAAGTACATTTAATTTTTTTAGTATAAGGTCTTTGGTAATTGTTGATGAAACATCTTTTATTGGAATATGGCCTGTTACAACTCCAATTTTTATTTGTTCGTTCAGAAGTATCATTAAATGTTCGTCATTTCCAAATTCTTTTGCCAGATATTCGGTATGTCCGGGAAAATTAAAACCTGCATCTTGAATATTCTTTTTATTTATCGGAGCAGTAACTAAAACATCAATTTTATTGTTTTTTAAGTCTTCAGATGCTTTTTGCAGAGCTTGAAATGATGCTAAACCTGCAACTTCTGTCGATTTTCCAATTTCGACACGGATGTCTTCCGAATTGCAATTAATAATATTTATATTTTTAGATTTTATTTCGTCAGCAGAATTTATTGTATTTGTCTGAATGTTTTTATTAAGAGCTTTTTTATAATAAGCAAAAACTTTAGGACTACCATAAATTACAGGAGTAAAGTTATTGAGTAAGTGAGTTTTGCTCAATGTATTGATAATAATTTCATATGAAATACCATTAATGTCACCTTGTGTGATTCCGATTTTTATTTTTCCCATATAGTATATCTTAAATGTTAACTATTGAATTGATTATAATTATTTAATTTTATTTTGTAAAAAGTTGAATAATAATCTGACTCCAACGCCTGTGCCACCAATCCCTCTGTATGAATCTATTTTTTCGGTAAAAGCAGGTCCTGCAATATCTAAATGTACCCAATTATAGTCAGTAAAATGTTCTAGGAATTTTCCTGCTGTAATTGCTCCTGCATATTTTCCTCCAATATTTTTTAAGTCAGCTACATTTGAGGTTAAAAGTTCTTTGTATTCATCCCATAAAGGTAGTTCAACAAGTTTCTCCCACACTTCGAATCCATTTTCTTTTAAGTCTTTTATTGATTTATTGTGATTTCCCATAATCGCAGTAGCATTTTCTCCAATTGCAACTACTGCAGCACCAGTAAGAGTTGCAAGATCAATAACTAATTCGGGATTATATTTTTTTGCATATGCTAAGGCATCAGCGAGTATCATTCGGCCTTCTGCGTCAGTATTGAGGACTTCAACTGTCGTTCCGTCAAACATTGTTATTATATCTTCAGGTACATATGCATCATTTCCAGGACGATTATCGGTAGCAGGAACAAGTCCGATAATTTTTATAGGTAGTTTTGCAGATGCTACCGCTGCTAGTAGACCAACTACAGTAGCCCCCCCACCTTTATCACATTTCATTGTTTCAAGGTAGCCACTTGGTTTGAGGTTTATGCCTCCTGTATCAAAGACAATTCCTTTTCCTACAAATACAATAGGTTTTTCGTTTATAGCATTTGATGGTTCCCATTTCATAATATTGAAAGTTGGTGGGTGTATGCTGCCTCGATTTACAGCAAGAAGACCTCCCATTTTTAAACTTTCTATTTTCTTTTTGTCAAGAATCTCTGTTGCAAATCCAGTTTTATTACCAATTCTTTCAATTTCTTCTGATAGCTTCTTTGCAGTCATGAAAGATAGTGGTTCATTTACAATGTCTCTGGCAATAAAGACACCTTCAATTTTAGAATTGATTTCATTAATTGTATTTTTACTAGTATTACTGGAAACAAGTTTTATGTTTTTTAATGGGGATTCTTTCTCTTTTTTATTTTTAAAGTATTTATTAAATGTATATGTACTCAATGCAAGACCTTCAGCTATTGCAAGTCCGAATTCTTTATTACAAAGATTAATAATGTTTATTGTATTAATCTTCAGATCTTTTATTTCTGTGATAACTTTATAGCCCGATTTTCGAACCTCCTCAAGTTTTGTATTAGTATCTTTTTTTTCGTCTAATAAGATAATAAAAGAAGATTTGTAAAAAGAATTTATATGAATAAAATTAATTTTTTCTTTGAACTGCTTTTTTGCAAAATTGCTTTCTGTCTTTGATAACTGAATGTCGTTTAATTGTTTAACATCATTTATTATATAAGCAACACTTTCATCAATGAGATATTTATCTGTAAGTTGTATCATAGTTTATATATTTTATTCTACATATTCTTTTCGTTCAACAATGTTGTAAAAATTGTCGTCATTACTAATGTAACCTAGATCGTAACAAAAGTAATATATTTTACCGGTTTTTGTTCTGAAAATATTTGTCATATAATCAAAGTTAAAACCCGCAGATAATAATTTTTCTTTGTAGACTTTGCGATTATTGTTGGAATAAAAGTCATTTAAAATTTTCCTGTTTTTTTTAAGAATTCGGTTTATTTGTCTTGTAAAGTTATTGGTGTCTTGATGAAGACGATTATTATATGTGTTTCTACATTGGTCGCAGCAGAACTTTTTATCAATTCTGCCATCAAATTCAGATTTGCATACAGGACATATTCTTTTCATCAGTAAGATTTTTTACAAATATACGATTATTAACCGACAACAAACGGATATAGGCAAAAAAAGAGCTGATTATTAATAACCAGCTCACAATAAATTATAGTTTAATTTATTTATTTAAATTGATTTTTATATTAGATACAGAATTTGTAGTTTTAATTCGTATAAAGTAAGTTCCTTTAGCAAGATCAGAAAGGTCTAATTCTGTTTTGTCAGAGTTAGAGTGAATATTTTTTACAATTTGACCAGTTAAAGAAACAACTTCAATTTCTTTAGATTCGTTTTCTTCAAAGTCTATGTATAATAATCCATTCGTTGGATTAGGATAAATCTTAATACCTTTATTAGAAGCATTATATATACCTGAATTATCTGTAACAGTAATTATGAAATCACAAGTTAACTCTTCGCTTTCTTCAAAAGTATAATGGTAAGTTAGTGTGTGTGTGCCTTGACCTGCAATAGCAGGGGAGAATATGTTTTCTGTTACGCCTATACCTGTATATGTTCCTCCTAATGGTATTCCACCTTGTAATTCAAATGGTTCGACATTTATGTCAGTAGAAAAATCATGTGGACATGAGATATCTTCAACACAAAAGTTAAATGAATCTTCAGCATAATATTCATCTCCTTGTAAAGAATAAACAATTGTTGATGTTTCAGAATTTGTAATTGTAACACTACCATCATTTCCGAACCATGGATTCATTCCGTCACCCCAGGAGTCATAAATAGTAAATGTGTAGCAACCAGGACCTAGGCAAAAATCAATATAATAATGTGTTTCAGAATTACTAGGATATGGTCCACCAGAGTATAAAACATTTTCTGTAGCGTCATCAACGAGTTCCCATGTAACTTCATCTCCATATTTATCTGTCAAGAGGTCTAGTTCGTACGAATCACCTGATTCAACCAACATAAAGTCGATACTAATGCTTATATCATTAATTGCATAATTTTCTCCTCCATTGACGCTTTCAATGGAGTAAATAATTGTATTATTACCTGCGGGGAAAGTATTTTCAGGAAAAGTTATAGTTTCAGTTTCATTTTGAGTTAGTGTTCCTGTCCAATATATTTCATCTGTTATTGTACCACATGTATATTTTATTGTAGCAGAATTAAGTTCAAAAGAATCAATATTTTTTAGGATTACTTCAGGGATAAAAGTATTTGTATTACATAAAATTGTTTCGGGACTTAAGGCTTCGGTTAATTTTGCATTGCCAGAATAAACAAGAACATTTTTAGTAACTTCGTCGTTTTCAGGATATTCATCTGTTTGTCCATTAGGAGCATTTACGTATGCAGTAATTGTATTATTTCCTGAAGGTAAAACTATTTCAGGAAAAGTGACAATGTCAGTTTCTAAGGTAGCGAGGTTTCCAGTCCATGTTTCTTCTACAGCAGATTCTCCATTTAAAGTATATCCAACAGTAACACTTGTTAAATTTAATTGACCTAGATTTAATATTGTAACTTCGGGAGAAAGAGTTGCTTCGGAAATATGTACCAAGTCAGATGGATTATCTATAGTTTGTAGCATTGCATCGTAGTCATTTTCATTAGGGATAATCATAACTTCACCTATATGTGGTGAACGAAATTGTTTTGTAATAACTAAATCAGCAGTTGCAACTGTTGACAGAGGAGCAAAGTTTAAAACAACAACACCAGAAGCGTCTGCTAATTGAGCATCTAATAAGACACCATCTAAACTAATTGCGACATAAGCCATTTCTTCAGTTGTTACTGTTAATGAAGACATACCTATAGGTACTGTAGAAAGATATGAAGCAGAAACTTCTTCGGGAACGCCAATATATGGCATTAAAGAAGGGTCTCCCATACAATGATAAATTTCCCAATAATATTGTTTGTTGTCAGAAGAACTTGCGTTTACAGACATATTTCCAATATAATTTATTTGTCCTGCAGAAAAATATGGATCTTCATCATTTTCGTGAAATAAATGATCATATGCAGCTTGAGTTGTTTCTTCATAACCTGCAGATGTATTTATTGTACTAGCGATACCACAACTCCAGTAGAAGTCTTCGTCCCATAATGTTGAATTTGTACCACCAAGATGAACGACAGCTCCTTTATTTTCTGCTCTGAGAAGAGCTTCTCCGAAACATTCTGTATCATCAAACTTATTCGATAAACAGCAGTTTCCAATGCTGAAGAAATATTCATTATCATTTTCAAGATCAGGAACATCTGAGGTTGTAAAACTAGGACCACCCCAACCAGAAGAGCTGCAATGTGCTGTATAATTAACAAAACCGACACCATCACTAATATCTGCAATAATTGTTGATGCAGAAGATCCAGCGTCAGGATATAAATATGTGTAATCTGTCACACCATGATCAGAATTAAAATAGTAATTATGAGCATAGCTAATTTGTCCATTTGCATGTGTAGGACCAAAAGAGCCATCATCACCAGCGACAAGAACAACTTCAGCAAGATAAGATGGGTCAGGGAATGTATATTCTTCAAACATTAGCGTTTTATCAATTTGAGATTGTAATTGTGCTACGTTTGTAGCAGAAAAACGGCCAAAATACATTTCAGGTATATAATCTCCTTCACCATCAAATTCACAATAATACATATCTGTTTTATGTCCGGAACCCGAGAAAGATGTAACTTGATTTATATCTCCCACAATTAATAAATATGTTGGAGCAGGATTTTCTACTGTTCCTGCATCGTATAGACCTTGCATGTATGTGTGTATGGCATCTGTTGTTGATCCAATAACGTCTGTGTATTGAACGTCAACAATAAAACCTTTTTTTGTTTTCCATGCGACGAAAGGTGCGAGTGTTTCTTCAAACATTCTGTCTGCAATAATCACTTCCTTTATTGGGTATTGCGATAAAGCATCTTTGTTCGTAGGCTATTTATAATTCCCTATTTTGTGGTATAATGCATCAAATGCAGGAGAATATTTGGCTGCTTTAAGTTGTTCTGATTTTGTGATGTTGGCTCCATTAAATGATATTTCGGCAACAATATTATTCTTAATTGTTAGTGTGTTTGATTCAATGTCATATGAGAATGGAGATATTGTTAATTGAGCTATTCTAATCCCTCTCATAGTACTTAAATATTCAATTTTTACCAAGTCTGTTTCATAATATTCAAAATCTGAATAAATACTTTCGTTTTGTTCAAATGGAACAGTTGCTGGATCTTGATTTTTGAATAGAGATGCTTGATTTGGAACTATTGGAAATTCAGCTCCATATTCATTTATGTCAATAATTTGCTCTTCAAAGCTTTGAATTTTGATTTCAATATTTGAATCATCAGGAATTTCGATTAGTTTTATTGATACAGGTAATTCAGGATATCCAATATGATTGTTTGGAAAGTATTCAGGAATAATAAGTCTGGAATACATGCCATTTTTAGTTTTGGCTGTAGCAAGCTCAAAACCTTCGATGGTGTTAGAAAATATAAGTTTCTGGTTTGTATTCTCAATAATTTTAGTCTCAGTTTTATTTGAGTTCAGGAATATTTTTGTTTGTCCAAAAATAAGGACTGAAAAACTGAAAATTAATAAGGATAAAAATACTTTTTTCATATTAATGATTTATATTTGTTATTAAATAGTAAAATTAAATAATTATTATAAATAATGCATTAAAAAATGCAATTTATACAAAAAGACTATTATATGTTTATATTGGTTGCTTGAAAATATTTATTTGAGTGGTATATTTATAAAATAATAATCCATATATTTTCGTTGAATATTAAGTGATGTTGTAAACTTATAATATAAGTGATATTAAAAATAAGTCTTAATAATCAATTAAAACAATCAAACATGAAAAATTCGATTTTATTAACAATTTTAGTTTTTACTGCAGTGGTTATTGTTAAATCTCAAACCGTTTTCCACATTCCGGATAATGGTGTATCAATTGTTGATATTACTGTTCCTAAAGATGAGTGGAATGTTACTAATGAAGATGGGCTGTTTAGTATTGTGCCAAATGATACTGGTGAAACGGCACGTTTAGTAACTATGATATGGGCATCTGAAGATCCAACATCAGAATCAGCGCTAGATGATATTGCAATTGAAGCTTTTGATGCTGTTGAATCTGTGCTAAAAGATATTACATGGGAAGAAGATGTTACAGATTTTGAAAATAATGGGATTACTTATGTAGCAAATGATGGTTATGGATATTATGTAAATGAAGATGGGTCTCGTGATTATATGTCTACAACTATTATGCTACTTATGCCTGATGAGACAAATGTTTTAGCTCTTGTTTTCTTTTGTACTGCTGATGCATATGATAAATGGGAAGAAAGTTTGTTAAATGTTATTTTATCTATGAAGCCTTCTGAGTAATTCTATGCACTTAGCGTATTTGGATTAATGCTAAGGAAGAACTTGTTTACTGTATCCTTTATCTAGTATATTTGAATTTTGCTTAATGTGAATCTTAAATTTTAGTATTGTAATAAGATTTTAGCATTTTCTATAGCTTCTTTGGTTAATTTGTCGCCACTAATCATTGATGCAATTTCATGTATGCGCTGGTTCTTGTCTAGTTGTTTAATTTTTGAAATAGTTTTTTGATTCGTAATATCTTTATATACTTTTAAATGATAATTCCCTAGCGCTGCAACCTGAGGTAAGTGAGTGATGCTTATAACTTGAATGTTAGAAGAAAGTGATTTCATGATTTTACCCATTTTATTTGCAATTTCTCCGGATACTCCTGTATCAATTTCGTCAAAAATAATTGAAGAAATATCAGAAGCGTTTATTAGAAGAGATTTTAGTGTGAGCATTAATCTTGAAAACTCTCCACCTGAGGCAACTTTTTCTAGTATTTGTAAAGATCCGGATTTGTTTGCTGAGAATAAAAAATTGATATTATCAATCCCATTATCACAAAGAACTTTAGACAGATTGTTCTGAATTTTAAAACTTGCATCAGGCATTCCTAATTGTTTTAATTGGTCGGATATGTATTTTTCAGTTTTAGTAAATACTTTTTGTCTATTTTTACTTAATTCTAATGCTAAATTTTCACAATTTTTTTCATGTATTGCTAGTTTTTTTTCTAGAATTAAAATATTTTCTTCTATTTCTTCTGTTCCTTTAACATAACCTAAGTATTTATCAAGTTTATTCTTTAATTCATCAATGTTTTTGGAATTATGTTTTAAAAGTAGTGAATTGATTAAATCTATTCTGTTGTTTATAGTTTCGAGAAGTTCTGGATTCGTTTCAGCTCTTTCTATGTCTGTTTGCAAGGTGTTATCTATGTCATTTAATTCAATAATAATAGATTCTATGCGCTTACAAAGGTTTTCTGTTTGTTTGTATTTGCCGGATAATTTATTTAATCCTAGTTTAAGCTCTCTTAGGAGAGAGGTTATAGAGATGTTGTCATTATCAATATTATTAATTGAATTTGACAATATTGTACGTATTTCTTCAGCATTTTCTAATATTTTTGATTGTTCTTCTAAAGATTCTAGTTCATCATTATCGATTAAGTCAGCATCTTGCAATTGTTTGGCTTGAAATGAATAATAATCTATATCTTGTTTAGCTTTAGATAGTTCTTCTTTTGCTTGTTCAATCTTGTGTTTAGTCCCTTTTAATTGAGAGAAAGCAATTTGATAATTATATAGTATGTCTTTAGTTTTTGCTGTTGTGTCAATTATTTGCATACGATAATCAGCGACAGATAATGCAAGGTTTTCTTGTTGAGTATGTAAGCTTATAATATTCTCACTTATTTTTTTTAGAATTCCCAGATTTACAGGAGTATCATTAATAAAAGCTCTTGATTTTCCGGAAGGGATAATTTCTCTTCGAATAATTGTGTTTGTATCAAAGTCTAAATCTGTTTCGTTAAATAGTTTTCTTAACAAAGAATTAGTGTCATTAATAGTAAATGTTCCTTCGACAATACATTTAGTGTTTTTATTTTCTAAAACATCTGTATCAGCACGTTTTCCGAGAAGTAAGGATATTGCACCAATAATAATAGATTTTCCAGCACCTGTTTCTCCTGTAATTACTGAAAAACCCGGATTGAAGTCCAGGCTTAATTCTTCGATAAGAAGATAATTTTTTATGAATAATTTGGATATCATCTAATTCACTGTTGGGTCTTTCATGATTTTTTCATATTTTGAAGAATTGGCAGGGTCTATTTCTTTCATAATATTATAAACTCTTGCTTTTTCATCAGGAAAACCTTCGCTAAAAACATTTATTATTTCATCTCCTTTAGCTGTTGTATAAAGCGTCATTAGAAAAGAGCCAGGTTTTTTGCGGTGAGTATTTTTTAAATCTTCAATGGCTTGTTCTATTCCTGCACGTCCTTCGCTAGGTTTGTCAGACATTTTATCTAATCCCAAACGGTGATAAGTGTACATAAAGTCTCTCATAGCAGAATATTGACTATTTAAAAGGTTTTCGACGAGCCAATATCTGTTTTTAAGATTTTCATAAGCTTTCCATCCTGATTCTTGAGCTGCTTGAGCATTTTGAACTATTTTCTCTGCTTTTTGGAAATATGGTGTTCCTGCACTTGATCCAAAAGTATCATAATCCATTCCAATAATTATGTAACAATAATATGCAATAACTGCAGTAAGATTGTTTGAGAATGAATTTTCATTAAATTCTAAAGGTTCGAATTCAACATATTTAAATTGGAAATTATTATCAAGATGATTTAATATAGGAGATAAGTATGATGTGTTGTATACTGGTCTTGATGAGGTTACTTGAATCTTGGCATTAAATTCATCAGAAGAAATTTGATCATCAATAGTAATGTAAATGTTACATTCTATTCTTTCATCTCTGGTATAAACATGATTGGTCCAATTTGTATTATTAATAAACTCATATAGCTCTTGTTGTAGAGTTTGAAATAGTTTATCGTTTGTTGTCCCTTGTAGTTTTGAATGATTTACCTGTATTCTACAATCAAGTTCCTGTGCAAAAACACTCAAACTTGAAATTAAAACAGATAATATAATGACTATTTTTTTCATGATTAAAATAGTTTATAAATAATTTTCTAATTTATCAATAATATCAATTGCAACCAAATTCTTATGCTTTATTTTAAACTCTGATATTTGTTCTTTATTGTCAATTATAGTAATTTTATTTGTTATAGAATTAAAACCAGCTCCTTTGTCATTCATAGAATTTAAAACAATAAAGTCTAAATTTTTTTTATGTAATTTTTCGATTGCATTATTTACTTCGTTTTCTTTTTCTAATGCAAATCCAATCAGAACTTGTTTGTTTTTTGTTTCGCCGAGTTTTTTAGCAATATCTTTAGTAGGTTTAAGATTAATAGTTAGATTTTCTTCTTTACGTTTGATTTTTGAGCTGTATTGAGTTTTTGGTGTAAAGTCTGCAACAGCAGCAGCAAGTATAGCCGCATCACAATTGTTATAAAGATTGATGGCTTCGGAAAACATTTGTGAAGCAGAATCTACTTTAATTACTTCAATATCAGAGTTTTTTGTTGATATATTTACAGGTCCTGATATAAGCTTTACATTTGCACCTCTTTTAGCACATTCTTCGGCAATGGCATATCCCATTTTTCCTGACGAATAATTACCAATAAATCTTACAGCATCAATTTTTTCATAGGTAGGGCCAGCAGTGATAAGAATTGTTTTATTTGTCAGAGATTTTTTTTTTTGATAAAAAGATTTTAGTTGTTTTATAATTGTTTCGGGGTTTGCTAATCTCCCTTTACCAATTAATCCACTAGCTAATTCTCCATTTTCTGCCTCAAAAAATGTATGTCCAAGTTGTTTTAATTTATTAATGTTATTTTGATTTGCAGGATGTTTATACATGTCTAAGTCCATTGCAGGAGCAACAAATATTGGGCATTTGGCAGATAGATATGTAGTAAGTAATAAATTGTCTGCGATTCCATTTGCCATTTTGCCGATAGTATTTGCTGTTGCAGGAGCAATTATGTATCCATCAGCCCATAGACCTAAATCAACATGGGAATTCCAATTTCCATTTTCCGGATTAAAGAAATCAACTAGAATTGGATTTTTTGATAAAGTGGCTAAAGTTAGAGGTGTAATAAATTCTTTTGCTAAGGGAGTCATAATGACTTTAACATTAGCTCCTTCCTTAATTAGAAGCCTTGTTAAGGAAGCTGCTTTATATGCAGCAATGCTTCCTGTAATTCCAAGCAAAAAGTTTTTACTGCTAATCGACATTACTCAATACTATCAGATGTTTTATTCTCAGTTTCAGCGTATGAATAGTAAATTCTGTCGTTAAGGAATTCCTCTAATGATATTAATGAAGGTTTAGGAAGTTTTTCGAAATAACGTGAAACTTCAATTTGCTCACGATTTTCATGCACTTCTTCTAGATTATCATTATAAGTCGCAAACTCTTCTAATTTTTCGTACAACTCTTTTCTAAGATCTGCATTAATTTGATTAGCCATTTTAGAACAAATTACTACAGCTTCATAAATATTTCCAGTATGATATGCGATAGATACAATATTTCTGGTAATAGTTGATGCCGGTGCTTCAGATTTTTTATAGTCCATATTAATTATCGATAAATTTTAATGAATTATTATAATATTTTTCTGCTTCTTTAATTTTTTTTGATTCAGGATAATTATCTACAAATGCAAAATACGCATCAATAGTGCTTTTATATCTTTCTTTCTTTTTTGATTCAATACTGTTTTCAGCTAATAAATAGGAAGATTTTACGATTGTAAATAATATATTTTCTCTGTACTCTGTGTCAGGATAATCAGAGAGTACAATCTTCATTGATGTGATAGCAGCTTTATAGTCTCCTATATTAAAAAATAAATATGCGTTGTTATATGCTTTTGTTTCAAGTTTATATTGAAGTTTGTCAATAAGTTCTTCGGATTCTGTTCTTTTTTCAGATTCCGGATATTTTTCAATAAATATTTGCAATTCTGATATTGCAGCATTTGTATATGTTTGTTCAAGAGATGCCTCGGGTGATATCAAATAATAGCAATATGCTGCTAGATATTCTACTTCTTCTGCATGCTCACTAGAGGGATATTGCCTTGCAAAGTCTTTAAATAAATATGCAGCTAGAGATAATTCTCCTAATCCGTATGAACAATATGCAGTATAATAATTTATTTTTTCAGCTTTATCTGTACCTCTATAAATAGAGCGAAGCTCTTCCAATAATGATTGAGCTTTATAATAGTCCTCGTTTTCGTAATATTCAACAGCTTTGGTAAATTTAAGTTCGTAGTCAGAGCTTTTTACAAGTTTTTGATATTCACTACATGAGCTTGTTAATAGTACAATAGTTAATACTAAAATAAAATATGTTGGTTTAAAATTAAACATTGTGCAAAGATACATTATTATGATTAAATATTCTAAATTATTTTTTTGATAAATCTGTTTGTCTTTTGTTAAATAATTAGATTGTTTTATTAACGTTATTAATATTAAAATATTTTAGAGACTAAAATTTAAAAGATAAAACATCTTCTAAAAGATCTGTCTGTTTGATGTCTTGTAGTTTATGACTTTCTACATTATCTTTATTAAAGAGCCATATTTTGTCCACAAATTTAAAAGCAACTTCAAGATCATGAGAAGAAAAAATAATACATCTATTTTGTTTAACAGATAAATTATTAAGTGTTTGAAGTAATTTGTGTTTTGAAAAATAATCAAGAAATGCTGTTGGTTCATCTAGTAAAATAATTGGAGTTTCTTGGACAAAAGCTCTGCAAATCATTGCTCTTTGTCTTTCTCCATCGCTAAGTTCGAAAAGTTTTTTATTTGCTAAAGAACTTAATGAGAATTCATTTAGTGCATTTTCTATAATGAGTTTGTCTTTTTTATTTTTGCGATCAAAAATGTTAGTGTATGGACTGCGTCCCATTTCGACAAGGTCTATTAGGCGAAGATTTGATAGAAATTCTTGTTTTGAAGGAACATAACTAATTAGTTTTGATCTTTTTGTTGGGTTTAATTTATTTATATTTTGGTTTTTAATTGTAATTTTACCATCAAGTGGCATTGAAACTCCTGAGATGGTGTTTAATAATGTGCTTTTACCTGTTCCATTTCTGCCTGTAATACAGATAAAGTCATTGTCTAAAGCACACAAATTTATCTTTTTTGTGAGAGGATTTTTGTATCCAATATTAAGTTCTGATATTTTTAGAAATTCACTCATTAAATAATAGTCCTTTTATTCTTAACTACAACCCAAATTATAAAAGGTGCTCCAATAATAGCTGTAATAGCATTTATTGGTAGTATTCCTTGTTGCGTAATCATGTGAGAAACAATATCTCCCGAAACAAGAAAGATTGCACCAACTAAAACAGAAGCAGGTATAAGAATGAAATGATTTGAAGTGTTAAAAATCCATCTTGAAACATGTGGTGCAGCAATACCAATAAAACCAATGGGACCACAAAACGCTGTAACTGTACCTGTTAAAATGCTTACCCCGGTATAAATAATAATTCGATTAATTTTTATGTTAACACCCATAGTTTTTGCAAAATTTTCACCCGGCAATAATAAATTTAACTTTTTGGATAGTATAAATAATGCAAGAATTGTAACACTTATGATTGGAAATAACAGCATAATATTTTTATATGTTACAGCATTTAAATTTCCCATAGTCCAGATTACAAACGATTTGACATTGATTTCATTTGCATAATACTGTAAAATGCTAACAATGGAACTAACCACGCCTGCTATTAAAATACCAATAATAAGTATGCTTATGTTATCTCTTATGCGTATGGATACAGCAAGAATAACTAAAAGGACTATGCCTGCACCAATACCAGCAGCAAAAAGAAGACTAATATTTGAGGAAAAATTTATCATACTTGCAGAAAAGATTCCTGAGCTTAATACAACTATTGCTACGCCAAGGCTTGCTCCACTGCTAATACCCAAAACGTAAGGGCCTGCCAAAGGGTTTCTGAAACTAGTTTGCATCAATAATCCAGATGTAGCTAATGATGCGCCAGCTAGTAGAGCAATAACTACTCTAGGGAATCTAAACTCTTTTATAAGTAAATGTATTCCTTCGTTATCAATGTGTTTAAATAGTAAAAAGTTTAGTATGTCTTGGAATGGAATAGCAATTTCTCCGGTTGATAAATCGAATAAGATCAAAGAAATCAATATTAAAAGGACAATAGAAAATGCTATGATTGTTCGGGTTCTATTCATATTAATTTATTGCCTGATAATAGTGAAGTTTGTCTTTTGTTTCGATATCGTGAAAAATAATCCCTAAATCTTGCAGAATAATGTCAGGGTGTAGAATGCCTGATTCAAAATAATCATTCCCACCAAAAATATTTGTCCTTTTATTATTATTGTAAATAATACAGTTATTTAGTGGCTTAAAGTTTTTGAGACGAGAATCAGCTTCAATAATTTCCTTTTTACGTGTTATTTGATTAGGGTTCAACCATATTTCAGCATTTTTTGATTTTTCAAATACTTCTTCAATTGTTAAAGGAACGCTTTCTTTAGTTTTAGTATTTACAATATTATATGTTCCTCCTGCATCTTTAATAAAATTTGCAAAGTATGAATTTGCTCCAGGAACCCACCAAGTGCCTTGCCATGGTAAATTTGTTAAAATTTCAGGTGAATGAGATTTGTTTTTATCAATTTTGGATTTTATTAAATTATAGTTGCTTTCAATGCTATCAAAATATTCACAGGCATAATCAAAATTATCATAAAAGCATGCAAAAAATTTAATCCACTCTGTTCTGCCTAATGGAGACGTCTCTAGGAATTCTCCAATGTATACAATTGGGATTCCTATTTCATCTAATTTTTGAAATATAGACATCCCATTATTATCAATACCATAAGCAAAAACAACATCAGGATTCAAAGAAATAATTTTTTCAATATTTAATTGTGTATCAAAACCAATTTCAGAAATTTGATTATTTCGAATCATACTTCTTATTTCATCGTTATAAATATAGTTTAATCCACTAATTCCTTTAATCGTATTAGATTTATTAAGTTGAGAAATAAAGGCGCAATGTGTCGTTGATAGACAAACCACTTTAGTAACAGGAATATTTATTATTTCGTTATTTCCGGATTCTGAATTACTTTTTGAAGATAACAGGTAATTGTGTGTAGTTGTTTCCTGATTATTAAATTTGTTAAATACTTTAAGAATATATCCTTCTTCTATTTTTGAGATTTCGAACCCAGTCGAATGTTTATTCTTAATAATCTCTCCATTAGTATTTTGATTAAATTCAGACTTGCAACTATATAAGATAAACAAAAGAAGTAATAATATGTATATTGTCTTTTTCATAAAAAACCTCTGATTATGCAAAGATAATCAGTATTCGTTCCACTGAGATTGCCTAAGTTAGTTATGTCATCTGCTGTTACAAATTTATGAGCCGTTGTTG
>CAYUWD010000085.1:0-16771 GCA_964448235.1 uncultured Bacteroidales bacterium
GGAATTAATAAAAAATCAAGATTATTTGTTTTTCCCAAAAGCAATGTGGATTGAAAAAGGAAATGTTGGTCGCAATTTTAACGCGTCAAGTTGTATTGTATGTACAAAAGATTATTTATTTGTAGTTGAAGATGATCAAAAACAATTTGGGAAATCTTTTGTAAAAAGTGCTACATTTGGAGCAGCAAAATTAGGAGAAAACACTCAAGCTATACTAGAAGCAATAATTAATAAGTCTGAAACTATAAAACACCTAGAGCAGAATATGTTACAATTATTGCAAAATGCAGACCCTAAAAGAATTGCAAAAATTGCAGATTTAGAAGATTTCACAATAAAGACAGGAATATTTGGCGCATGCAAATATAAGATAGATACCAATACTAAACCACAATTTTTAAATGGTATGGGCGGAAAAAACAAAAAACTACTTAAAACATTTTACAACAAATAACACTTAAATCATCTAAGGACAAAATATTACAAATATTATTTGATTAGAATTATAGATAAATAATGTTATCTTAAAATGGTAACATTACCTTTATGGTTATATTCTTCTCCATTAAGACATCTTGCTTTAAGCCAAAAGACATAAACATCAGTAGCCAATTTCTCTCCTTTATAAGTTCCATCCCAACCAATATCATCAAGATCTGTAGTTTCATAAATAATATTTCCCCATCTATCATAAACTGCAAAATATACATCAGTTACTAAAGAAATTGGATAATATGGTTTGAAACGATCATTTTTTCCATCAGAATTAGGACTAAAAGCATTAGGGACATATATGAATGGATCTCCACAAATAACTTCTTTTACCTTTATGAATACGGTATCTATAGCAACACATTTATTTACATCGGTAAAATAAACTTTAAACAAAGTAGAATCTTTCAGTATTGCAACTGGGTTTTGAATATTCTCATCATTTAATAAGTCTGCATTATCCCAACGATAAGTTCCATCTAGTGAAGAATAAGCTCTAAGAGCAACTGGTTCTTCGACAAATACTTCATATGAACTTGCATTTGCAGTAATATCAGGAATATAACCTTCGTTAACTATAGTAAATGATTTATTAACTACACAATTATTTGCATCATGAAATATTAACTCATAATCTCCATCACACAATTCATTTGCATAACTCTTAATGCTGCCGTTACTCCAATTATAATGATATGGAGGTGTTCCCCCAGATACAGAGACATTAACCATTCCATTACAAACATTATCACATAGCATATTTTGGATTGTTGTATCAATTAAAATCTCAGGTGGTTGTGTTAACTCAACTACAGAATTATCAACACACATATTTGCATCTACAACAGTAACGAAATAAGTTCCGGCTTCCACATCATTTATCTCGTGCTCAGTTGCTCCATTTGACCAATTAATAACATATGGTTGTGTACCACCTGTAGTTTGCAAACGTATATCACCAAGTTGACCATAACACAAAATATTATCGTCAATTACAGCTTGTGTAATCAATGTATCTGGTTGAAAGATATAGATATATTCGTGCGACACACAATTATCTGAGTCTAAAACTGTAACAGTATAAGCTCCCGGACAAAGATTAGCAATTTCTTCGGTATGTTCTCCGTTTGACCAATTAAAAGTATATGGAGGAGTTCCTAATTGAGCAGATACTCTAACACTACCATCGCAATTACCATAACATTTTATCATATTATAATCATCTAATGAAGATAATAAAGTACCAGGAGCAGGCATATTAACAGAAATAACTGTTTCACAGGAATTTGCATCAGTAACAGTAACAACATTATCACCAACAAGACATTCATTATTTACAGATTGATTACCTCCAAATTCCCAGTCATAAGTATAAGGGTAAGTCCCTCCTTGTACATCAACTGTTGCAGATCCATATCCTATACCATCACATTGAGGAAGTATTACATTTTCAAAAGTTGCTATTAATTCAGGAGGTTCATTGATAACTACTTCTGTTTCAGCAGTACACCCCAAATTATCTTCAACTGTTACTGTATATGAATTTGCACAAAGTTCAGTTAATTGATCACCTTCAGCACCGTTACTCCACAAATAAGAGTATGGAGGAATTCCACTTGCTGAAATTGAAAGAGAGCCAAAACAATCACCATAGCATAAATTATGTGAAACTGTTGGAATCGCAAACATCAAATTATCAATACTTACTATAGACTGTGAAGAGGTTGTACAACCCATTTGATTTGTTAATGTCACATAATATGTTGTTTCAACAACTGGACTTACAACAGGAGAATTTGTATTTTCACCACTAATAATTTGATCGACAGGTTCCCAAGCATAAGATAATTCATCTGATGGATTTTGATTATTTACAGTAATATTTGTAGTATTCCCAGGACAAATAATATTTGAAGGGGTAAGATCATAATTAAATTGATGCAAACTAACCATTACCTGCTCTGTAACAAAAGTATTACATACATCCTCTCTTGCTCTAACATAATATGTTGAATTTGTTGTTGGAAAGACATCTAAGTTTGTATTGTTAGACAAGGTATTAGTAAATGATGGATTTGAAGACCATTGCCAAGAGCTAACATCACCTGTCGAACTGGCATATAGTTCTGCCTGATCACCTTCACAAATTAAAGTATCATTACAAACAGTTATATTAATATCAGGTTGATAAATATTGATACTTTGCCACACACTATCTACACACACACCTGTTGCTACCAATAAATAATCTGTTGATTCTTCAGGAGAGGCAACAGGATTTTGAATTTGATAATTATTTAACCCCCCACCTTCAACCCAATCAAAAGTAGTTCCTGCAGGATAAGTTCCTTGAGGTCCAATAATTGTATTTTCGCCAGGACATATCTCAATTGGCGGTAAGAATGATTCACCAGGCTCCACTACATCTATAACTCTAGTAATTGTGTCATAAAAATTACAACTTGCCGGATCACCAACAATTAGGCTAACTGTATATTCACCTCCTTCTGCATAAGTATGTTCAGGATTAAACTCTGATGATTGTGGAGATCCATCCCCAAAATCCCAAAGAAAAGTTTCACCTTGCGAATTATTATTAAAGTTTATTTGATAAGGAGCACAACCAACTGGTACCGGATCAAAGCTAGCTTCTGCAAGATTTTCAATAATTCTGATTTTAAATACTGCATTATTACAATTAGTTGCATTATTTGTTGTTGACCATACATCTGGGTCTGGGTCTGTTGGGAACTCCTGACAACCACCACAACTAGCACAAACAGATTGGATAACATGTCCTTTTTTATCAAATCTACTTGTACCTCCATCAACATGATCATGACCAGAATATCCACAAGTAGGATAATGAACTTCTCCAAAAAAACTTGCATACTCTAAATTACTGGCATCTTCATTTAAAACTAAGACATAAAAATCTTGTCCATCAGTATTATTTTGAATTGCATCAGGTGTAACAGTCATTCCTTTTGTTCCATATTGATCAGTCCAGGTATAGTAATTTCCTTGTGCATTGTAATATGAATATGTCCATTCCCTACCCCAACCAGACAAATAAACTCTATCACAAACATCAACGGCAAAGGCAGTAATTGAGATATTGGGTCTACCATTACCTGTACCAAACACAGTTGACCAAACAACATCACTTAAATCATTTTCAAATTTGGTAATAAATTGTCCACTATTGGGGACATTATATGCAGCATTATGAATTAATGTAGATCCACTAGCTTTAGTTTGTCCACAAATAAAAATATTGTTAAATCTATCTGTTCTAACAAAGAATGCATTATCATAGACATCAGATCCAAAAAATGTAGAAGAGAGTAATACGTTTCCATCCATATGAATTTTTGACACAAATGCATCTGTAGAGCCTCCATTATGAGTTTGACTATAGGCTCCTGCGGTTGTAGGAAAATCAGTTGAAACCGCCCCCCCTGCAACAATAACATCCTCATTCTCAGTAAGACTCAAACTAAAAATTGCATCATCTTCTGATCCCCCAACATATGTACTCCAAAGCATCTGAGACAAATCAGGAGATAGTTTAAATACAATCCCATCTTGTTTACCACCTGTTTCATTTTGAAAACCTAGATTTATACCGTGAGGGAAATCGTCAGAAAAGGTATTTGTCCCTACATAAACCATATTTTTATCATCAACAATAATTTCACCTCTGGCACCATCACCATAATTATAATATAATGAATCATTCCCATGCATAGCAACATAATTTATACCTGAAACAGGGTCAGGATAGTTAAAATGGAGCTGATAATTTAATCCATCATTACTTGTCCCACCAACAAATGTACTTCCAAGTAACTGAGATCCATCTTCGCTAAGTTTAGTAACAAAAACATCTACTCCTCCGCCAAAACCAATTACATTATCATAAACAATACTATCACCACCTCCAAAAGTAGTTTGAAAAGCATTAACAGAAGTTGGGAAATCGGGAGACCCTGTTGTTCCCATAACTAATAGTTCATTACGATCTGTAACGACTAAGCTATGAGGCATTTCCTGCCCACCGGTTCCACCAAGATAGGTTGCAAACAGTCTGTCGGATCCATCTTCATTATATTTAATTATACCAACATCACAACCATCTGCATAATATGTACTTCCTGCAATTGGGGCTGTTCCGCCAGCAAAATCTATTTGATAAACACCAGTATTAGTCGGGTAGCCAACATCAAAAACAATTCCTCCGGAATAAACATTATCATTATAATCCCATGTTGCTGTAAATCCCCAATTATCTCCAGCAGATCCTGAATATGTAGAAAACACTAGCGAAGGGTCAATAATTAGTTCTTTGCTTTTATCATAATCTTCCAATAATTCAAAACTCAGTCTATTTCTTTTTAACACATAATTGCAAGCAATTTTGATAGTATCTTTATTAAAAATCTGGTATGCATATGGTTTTAATTCTTGTACTCTGCTTACAGTTGTAGTAATAATTAAATTACCATCTATTATTTCTAACAAGTCGGCACCAATATATTCAAACTCAACATCATTAATATTTGCTCCCGGATTAATAATAATGTCATATTTCATGGCCGGACCATTTGAATAGTATTTAACATCTATTCCATTATATATATTTGCAAACTCAACGACATGATATTTACGGACATATGATACCCATTTTGATTTATCATTTCCGATATAATAATTACAATAATCTTTTGTCATATCAGCAGCACGAACTTTAGGATTCTCATTTGCATGTAAAAAGTTCATTTTATAAGCATGCCCTGATCTTAATAAATCATGATTATGTCCTTCAGCACCATGATGTGCTGAAGAATAGTTCATTTCTTCAGTATTTATAAAATTGTATGTAATACAATTATCTTCTAAAAACAATGCTCCATTAGATAATTTCATTTTGTATCTAACATTCTCATGCCATTGTCCTTTATTTTCAATAAATTCTGATTGTGCTTGTAAATGCAAAGAACACACAAGTATATTCAATGCAAATATTGAAATAAAAAGTATGTGTTTTCTCATAATGTTTTTGGTGTAAAATACTGCTTATAAAGATACTAAAAAATTCTACACAAAACAAGTTTAATAATAATTATCATTATTAATAACCAATTAAAGATACTTGATATATAATCTTACACTATTGTTAAGAGGTTTTATTGATTATTTTTTAGATTTATTTTTCCTAAAAAACAGGTACCACAATATAGCAATAATAAAAGCAAAAAGTAAGCCTAAAATATAAGAATAATTACCAGCTATTTGCAAACCGCCATTTTTTGTTGGAGCTATAAGAATATACGTAAAACAAATTGTAGTTAAGATAAATGCAGGAATAGACATAACCCAATGTTTTTTTCCATTTAAGGCAAAATACATTGCTATTGTCCAAAGAGTAATTGCTGCTAAAACCTGATTTGATATTCCAACAAATTTCCAAACTGTTGCAAATTGATCACTAAGTACAAAAGTAAGGATAATCCCAATCAAGAATAATGGGATTGAAATAATTAGTCGATTTTTTATAGTTTTTTGATTTAATTTTAAGGAATCTGAAAGAGTTAATCTGGCAGATCTAAACGCTGTATCTCCGGTTGTAATTGGACAAAAGACAACTCCAAGCACTGCAATCAAAGCTCCTACTTTTCCAAACCATGTATTACAAATTTCATTTACTATCCATGCAGGATCTTGATTGGGGACAGCCAAAGTTTCTTTTAAGCCATCAACATTTCCAAAATAATTCATAGCCGCAGTAGCCCAAATAATTGCAACAATTCCTTCGGCAATCATTGCACCATAAAATGCAAATCTAGCATGTTTTTCATTTTTAAGACATCTTGCCATCATTGGAGATTGAGTGGCATGGAAACCAGATATTGCACCACAACTAATAACTATAAACAACATTGGATATAGTAAATTTGAATTTTTTGAGACATAAAAATTTTTGAAATCCACAATAGATAATTCAATCATATGGATACTCCCATTTAACTGTTTAAAAATCATCATAAACATTATCATTAATGCCATAATTATCAATACAGCACCAAACACAGGATAAATTTTACCTATTATTTTTTGAACAGGGAAGAGAGTTGCAATAAAATAATATCCAAATATAATCCAGAGCCAAAAAGTTAAGTCTATATCAGTCAATCCTGTTAATAATTTAGCAGGACCACTTACAAAAGCAACCCCCACAAACACTAGTAAAATTAGTGTAAAAAATCTAAGGAATATCTTGACTCCATTACCCAAATATTTACCTACTAATTCTGGCAAACTTGCTCCATTATTTCTTAGTGAAAGCATTCCGGCAAAATAATCATGAGCAGCTCCCATAAATACACAACCTAAAACTATCCACACATATGCCAGAGGACCATAAACTGCTCCCAATATTGCACCAAATATAGGTCCTAAACCTGCAATATTAAGAAACTGAATCATAAATACTTTCCAAACAGGTAACGGAGAATAATCCACCCCATCATTAAATACAATTGCAGGAGTTTTATTATTATTATCAACTTGCATAATTCTTTCCGCAAAATTTCCATATAGGAAATATCCTATTATTAAAATTGAGATTGTGATTATAAGAGTTATCATAATTATTAATTATTTACATTCAAACATTCTAACACATCTAACAATTGTTCATTATTATTATAGACAAGAAAATCCGGAGTATGAAAACAAGATGTATTATAAGAAACTTCTTGCATATTTTCCAAATTCACGATTTTACCACCGACAGATTTAACAATTGCATGTCCAGCAGCAATATCCCATTCTCGAATAGCACCAATTCTTGGGTACATATCTACATTTCCTTCAGCAATACAGCAAAACTTTAAAGAACTACCTATTTTACATATTTTTATTTTAGGATTCTTTTTCTTGAGCTTTTCAACGAGTAATTGAGTTTTCCGATTTAGATGAGATTTACTAATTATTATATTTAAACCAGGGCTATTACTCAATGGCAATTTAGATATTTGCAATTTAGAATAGTTATAATCATATATATATGCACCTTCTAATAAATTTCCATAATACAATTTTTTTAATGCAGGAGCATAAACTATACCTTCAACAGGGAAATTATCAACAATTCTTGCAATATTTACCGTAAATTCATCTTCTTTTTTCACAAATTGCTTTGTCCCATCCAAAGGATCAATAAGCCAAAATTCTCTAATTTTTTTTCTCTCTTCATATCTTAAATTAACAGATTCCTCACTAACAATTACTATTCCAAGTTTTTTTAATTTGTTTATGATAATTTTATTTGCTGCAATATCTGCTTCAGTAACAGGAGAATTATCCTCTTTATAATTTGTCTTGAAACCTTTATTATAAAACTTCATTATTTCCTCTCCTGCTTCAAGAGCGGTTGTAATCAATAAATTTTTATAGTTCATTAACTTTCTTTTATTATATTGGTTGCAGATGCTTGAACTGTTGGCATAATAATCAAATCGTTAATACAAACATGTTTTGATCTGGTAACTACATATAATATTGCATCTGCAATATCGTCAGCTTTTAGAGGTTGAAATCCGGTATAAACTTGATTTGCTTTAGTTTGATCTCCATGAAATCTCACCATAGAAAATTCTGTTTCCACCATTCCGGGAGCAATTTGAGAGACCTTAATCCCATGAGGTAGCATGTCGATTCGCATACCTTTTGTAAGAGCATCCACAGCATGTTTTGTGGCACAATATATATTACCGTTTGGATAAACTTCTTTTCCTGCTATAGATCCTATATTTACAATATGCCCATTGCCTCTTTTTATCATTAGGGGTGACACTGCTCTGGTAATATATAATAATCCTTTAATATTTGTATCAATCATTTTTTCCCAATCATCAATATCTCCTGTCTGCAATGGCTCTAGACCCACAGCTAAGCCTGCATTGTTTATTAACACATCTATTTTTTCCCATTCATCTGAAAGATTATCAATTGCATTAAATACAGATTGTTTTTCCCTTATGTCAAAATCCAAAATCAAAACATCTATGTTTTTATTCTTTGATTGTATAGTTTCTCGTAAAGATTTTAAACGTTGTTTTCGTCGTCCTGTAATAATAAGATTAAATTCATTTTCTGCAAGCAATTCTGCTGTTGCATATCCTATACCAGCTGTAGCACCAGTAATTAAAGCTATTTTACTCATATAACATTATAATTTATTGTAAAATTAATCTTTATTTAAGTTTAATCAAATGATTTAATCCAATATTCTATATTTAATTAAAAATATTATTGTTTAGAATCTGTTTTATCAAAACTTGACTAATAATTTCGATGATTAAAATTTTAAATCTAATTCACATTTTTAATTTTCGATTAATCTATTACCTAAATTTTAAGCATAATTAACTATTTTTGAAGCTAAATATATGACATTAGTGAAAAAATCGAAAGAACAGTATTACAAAATTGTTCCAGGACGAGGACTGGGAACAATGTCTGCAATAAAGATACGTCAAGAATACTTAGAAAAGTCAGGCTTTGAAATAGATAAAATAATTAACTGCAACCTTAACTATGCTGCAATCAAAAACAATATAGAATCTGTTATCGGAAGCATTGAAATACCGATTGGGATCGTTGGCCCATTACTATTCAATGAAGAAAACAATAATGAATATGTATATACAGCTGCAGCAACATTAGAAGGTGCATTAATTGCGAGTATGAACAGAGGAGCAAAAGCAATAAGTTTAAGTAATGGCTTTTCTGCAAATTTCATTCATCAAAAAATGGTACGTTGCCCATTATTTATTCTCAAAAGTTCAAAAGAGGCAGATACTTTAAAGGATTGGATTAAAAATAATTATGCTCAAATAAAGGAAATTGCACAATCATATTCCAATCATGCTGTTTTAAACGATATAATTCCTCTAACATTACAAAATAATCTTCATTTACGGTTTATTTATAGCACTGGTGATGCCGCAGGACAAAACATGACAACATCATGCACTTGGCATGCTATGCTTTGGATTATCAACAATTTTAAAAATGAGACAAACATCCTTATTAACAATTATATAATCGAAGGAAATGGCTCTTCTGACAAAAAAGCTTCACAATTCTTAATTGATCACGGTCGTGGCTGTTATGTTGAAGCATCGTGTAGTCTAAACGAAGAAATAATAAAAAAAATACTAAGAACCTCATCCGAAAAAATATATAAGTATTATGAACCATCCCGAAGAATCACAGAAAAAGACGGGATGCTTGGTTTTAACATTAATATAGCAAACACTATAGCTGCAATTTTTGCTGCTACCGGGCAAGATTTAGGATCAATTGCAGAATCATCTGTTGCTGATTTATTCATAAAAAAAACTAAAACCGGTTTATTTCTTAAACTAAAACTTTATTCATTAGTAATTGGAACAATTGGTGGAGGCACTGCACTTCCAAAACAAAACGAAGCTTTAAAAATAATGGGATGTAATGGAAATAACAAGATTGTCAGATTCGCAAAACTAATTGCAGGATTTGCATTAGCTCTTGAAATTTCAACCTACTCTGCCATTGTAAGCGGCGAATTTGCAAAAGCGCATGAAAAACTAGGTAGGAACAAACCTATAGATTGGCTTGTAAAAAGCGATTTAACAGAAGAATTTATTAAAAATTGTCTAAATAACTCAATACATACTCAACAAATAAAGTCAGTAAAAATAAATCTGGCAAACAATCAGGATAACGGAATATTAACAAATATTACGCAAAAAGTAAGTAAAAAACTAATTGGTTTTATTCCAATAGAAATAGAAAATATTAATTCTAAAATTTGTCCTGTCTTAATTAAATCAAAAGCACTTGATATTGACACAATCAAAGGACTACATCTCATGGCAGCTTCTGTAGATCCTGAATTATCAGATTTATTGTCAAAATATAAGGACAATCTCGAATATCACAATTTACATAAAAAGGAAATCCTAATATACGATCTATTAGAGAAAAACAACTTTAATATTATCCCAAAATATTATGGTCAATTCACAGACAATAAAAGAGAAATCTATCTAATATTTCAGGAGTTTTTTGACAAATCAAACATGCAATTACTTGACTCAGAAAATCATCCTGAAAAATGGACTGACAATCTTATCAAACAAACTATTTCAACAATAAATGATTTACATAATTTCTTTTCAAAAAAATTGACTAATACATTGAAAGAATTTACACAATTTACTCCTTGGATTTCAAAACAATTGTACCTAAAAATGGCAGAAATTGTAAATAATGAATATGAGAATTCAATTTATAAAAAAATGTTTTCTTACATCTACGATCTTGAAAATGACTTTAATTGTTTAAACACTCCATTAACTTTAGTACACAATGATTTTAATCCAAGAAATGTTGCAATTAGAAAGGATGGTCGTGTTTGCATTTATGATTGGGAACTTGCAATAAAAAACATTCCACAAAGGGATATTATGGAATTTTTATGCTTTACAATGCCTGATAATTTCAATAAAAACAAATTTATTTCATTTATTGATTATTATTACAATCTAATTATTATACAAATCCCTGATTATAAATACGAAACACACATTAAGGCTTGTTTATATGCAACAAAAGAATTTTTAGTTTGCCGTGCAGCATTTTATAAAGTTTCGGAAATCTTAATGAAGTTAAAATTTGGCGATCGCATTATGAAAAATTGCATGCTTATGATTAAAATTCTAGAACAAAAAATATAGTTTTACACCAAGAATCATAGTAATTTCAAAGCAAAATTATTTACATTTACAATAATTCATCATTGAGTTGCTTAAATATTATATCAAGATTCTTAAAACTATTTGCATCTACATTAACTATTTCTGTATTAATCGATTTTAAAACTTGCTTGTACACAGGACTCATTTTCTCAATTGATTCTTTTGTTTCATGAACCTCTAAGTTCTTAGATTCTTTTAATTGTCTAATTTTGAGTCTTTGCATTAAGACTTCTGTTTTTGCATCAAGAAAGTATATTTTATTGGGCAATTTCATTTCAAAAATTTGCTCCAAATCAACTATCGACATTATGCTATTTTCATTAAATTTATTATATATATAGTTTAAAAACAAACGAGATAAATTAGTAGTAGTAACTTCTAACTTTAATAAGGATAGTAAAAATAAAAATTCATCATAATACTTATCATTCAATTCTAAAAACACTTTCTCTAAAACATTTTCAGGATTCATTTTACTTCCAGAATACGATTTTGCATAGACTGCAGTATCAATTAATGGATGTCTTTCACAAAAAATATACTTTGGTTTATTTTTTTGTAATTCCAATACTAATTGTTTAAAAATAAGCATAGACGAAAACATTGCAATAACTTTCAGTTGAGGTATTTTCTGCAAATCTGCTTGTTTATGTAATAAATTTACAAAACAAACTATTTCATAAAGCTTATTATTGCTTTTAAATAAATCTTCATCAATAATTGGAACTCTTAAAAATGCTATATTTTTAGAATTTGAATTCTTCTCTAAATTATCTATTAAAGTACTTTTTCCTGAACCATCTGGTCCTGTTATTAAAATTAGCTTCATTTAGTATTGCTGTTAATTTTTTACAGTTATATATGATTAATTATTTTCATTACTTCGTTCAATAGATGCTCAGGTTTCTTTGTTGCATCCAAAATTATCATATTATCATTTTGAAATTGTCCCCACTCCTTTTTTACTAATTTTTGAAACTGAATAAAATTATTAGTATTAGCAGATTTTACGACACCACATTCATATTTTGATAACTTTTGCTTTCTTTTTGCTGCAATTTCAACAGCAATTTCTAGTTTAAAAACAAAATCTGGATTTGGGAAAAAGTCAATTAGCTTTTTTACAATAGTAGAATTTGCTCCCAAACTAATTTCACTTGCAAAATATTTATAATAATATGCATTTACTAAAATATAATCAGTTTTAGATTTTAGAGCCCTTTCAATTGAATATTTTAATGCATGGGATAAAAAAAACAGTCTTGAATCTGGTGTTAAATTACACAAATATTTATCAATTTCAGTTTTTGAATTAAATATTTTTTTTGCAATTTTATTATTAAAACTATCCCAAATATCAGCGATAACAAATGACTCTAACTTCTTAGCTAAAAGATCTATCAGAGTATTTTTACCTGCTCCATCAATACCTGTAATACAAATTATTTTGGTCATACTATTGAATATTTTTTACTACTTTTTCAATTTTGCTTGGATCTATTCCTTTTTTTCGCAAATAATCAAAATACGATTCTTTTTTTATAAAATAATTTTTTAAAGAAATTATCAAATCAAGAAACAACTTAAGAAACAACAAAAATGTGAACTTAGGACCAATTTCCTGAGATATCAAAGCAAAAACATAGTAAGGTGCTTTTATTCTTGCCAAAATTTTTTTAAAAAATGACTTTTCGTTTGGAATATCAGATAATTTTAATGCTATTTCTATATTAGGAATAAAAATACTAATTAGTATTTTTAAGTAATACTTAAGTTTTTTATGGAATTGTGGAAAAAGATTAAAATAAATCACAATTTTTTCAACATCCTGAAAATAATCATTATAAGAAAGGTGAAAATCTTTATTCTTTCCAAAAGCTTTTAATCTTTTATTTAATCTACGAATAACAAAAGATTTTTGTTTATAGTTTACTTTATAATCATCCGGGATTAACTTACCTGCACACAACTCACTCATTTTTAAAGTAAAATAGGTTTTATTATCAGCATTTGCATTATGTATAATTTTATTCAATTTTATCCAGTCAATAGTCTCTTCTGCAATTAAGTTATATACATCCATGCAATCTCTAATTCCACATTTAAATATTCCCATATGCAAGACAAGATGTAATAGATTATACTCCGGTGATAGTTGTTTAAGTTTTACACCATAAAAATTAAAATCACGTGCAGTATTCCAAGCTTCATTTATATTAACATCAAAATTTGTAGTTGGAGATTTTAATCCCCATTGAGAACCAACAATGCATGAATAATCAGGACTAATATATGACATCCCAACATGGGAAAATTTTGCAGCTTTTTCTTTTTCTCCACTCCATCCAAATCCTAGAGGAATATATCCCAATTCCAGATAAATATCCTGTATTCTATCCCAATCTTCCATATGAATAAGAATATCAAAATCATTCATCCGCTTATATCCAATATCCTTATATACTTTATGAGCAAACAAATTTCCTTTTAATACAATAACATCAATATTGTGTTTTATAAAAGCCGATAAGAAACGACATGCTTCTGTATTTCTTTTTTCGTTCTGAATATTAATAAATTGGTATTCTTTCTTAAACTGAGCAACAATCTTTGACGATAATTTTTCTAAAAAATTATTCCTCATCATCTGCACGTAAATCCATGGAGCGAGTTTCCATTTTTTACAATATTCAAAAAACTCATTCTGTGCAGTTTCATTGGTTTCAATTTGTCTCAAAAAAGTTACCACTTCTTGCAACTCCTGTTCAGTTGCATTAATTTTACTTAATATTGATGTTATTCTAAAATTATTTACCATTTTTTATTATTTCAATTAGTCCTGTACTTCCATCCATTTCAATAATATCACCATCTTTAACATGATTCAATATAGTTTTTGCACCCACAATCGAAGGGATTCCCATCTCTCTGCATAATATTGCAGTATGCCCCAACAAATTCCCTCTTACAGAAATTAATCCTGCTGCTTGTGAAAAAAGTCCCAATTCACCTGGTTCAAAATAATTTGCTACAAAAATATTTTTTGATGTATCATTAATAAACTCTTTATCACTATCAAAAATTTTCACTTTTGCTTGCACAATCCCACTACAACATCCAATTCCTTTAATTACAGAATTTGAAATATTATCAAAATTTAGTTCTACTTTTGAAAATTCATCGCCCCGTTGAACATATCGAGTAGATCTATCAATATTTGAATATTCAAGATATTTTTTCTTTCTTAGTTTAACAATATTATTGAAGTTAATTCTCAAATCAGAATTTAACAATTCATCCAAATTAAGATATAAACTATCATTCCTATTATGAATAAAATTATCGCTTAATAATTTAGAATCTATTTCTCTAAAAATTCGCCTCACTATTCCATAAGTTCGAGTTCTCATAAACCTAAAATTTTCACGATCTGCAACACGATTAATGGTTTTATTTACTATCCACAAGATTAAAATTCTATATGGCCAATTAAATTTATATTGTTTACGCACAATTAATTTATAATCAAAAGATATTTGATTATAATTCTGGTCTAAATCAAATTTTATATTTTCTTTAATATATTTAATAAATCTTATCGGGTTTTCTTTATAGGTAACAGACTCCATTTTAAGTTCAGCCTGATCAGATCTATCACCATAATTTTGAATATAATCAAATATTCTATTATATATTTTACCTTCACGCTTTTTTATTTCCTCAAATATCACATCAGCTTTATTATTTTTAAAAATATGATAGAACTCTGCATTATTTTTTATCTCCTTTAAGATTGCCTTAAACTCATTTACAATTTTTACCGAAATAACCTTTGATTGAGCAAATAAACTATCATTAATAAAATTCGGATAAATTTTGTTTAATTTCGATTTAGCAATAAGCTTTTTTGAAATCATCATCATTATTACTGTAAAGAGATTATTTAAAAGAGGTGCATCCCAATTATCAATCATTTCATATTCTAGAGTTTTGTAGATTTCAATTAATTCAGGATAAGATTTAGATTTAAGATCTATTGAATCTATTTTATTGTAGATATTATTATATCTCTTAATATATCTCTTTTTAATAGACCCTAAAAACAAAATAGAAAATATCAAATGTATAAACATCTTTGTCTTATTAAAAAAAGCGAATCTAAATTTTTCAGGATAAAATTCGGAATGCTCCATTCCCCAAACCAAAGGTAAAGAATTACTGATTCTTTTACCAAATGGCAATTGATTTATCAATTTTTGCCATGCAGTAATATTATAATAAAGACCACCTTTAATCTCACCAGTCATATTATTCAATAAACTTTCGTTTCTGCATAGCAAAAATTCAGACATTCCTAAATACTTTGCCAGTCCTTTATAAGCTTTAGAAAAAGAAGTTTTTATGAGATCGATACTTAGCGGCAAGATTAAACCGGGATAATTACCTTCAGAAGCTGTATTATCCCAATAAAAAGATTCTTTCTTACCTGTTGTAATAGGTCTTACCTGCAACCAAAATATCTTATTATCAGAAATACAAAACTCTATATCAACGCCATATCCAGTAATCTTAGAAAGTTTTTTTGTCCCTTTTATCAGAGTTCTCCATTTCCCTTCCAACTCATTTTGGATTTCATGACCAGATTTTGAAATATTGAGTAATTTATCTTGATATATATTCCCCTGATAAGTATTCTCTATTTCTTCAAAAACAAGTTTGCCGGATTTTGATTTAATAACAAATGCCTCTTCTTTGCCAGAAACGAGATTCTCTCCCAAACCTGGAATAACATTTATAAAAATAGTATTATCTCTTACATTTTCAGGATTATTTGAAAACATAACCCCAGAATAATCCGGATTTATCATTTCCTGAATGATTATCCCATAATTTTTTCTAATGTTATTTAAGCTTTTATCATAATGCGACTTTGTATATGATTCTAATACATTATTTATTGCTTTAGCAAGTTGATCTGTTTTAACATTTAATTCTGTCAAGAATAAACCTGCAAATGAATTTGCTCCACCATCCTCTTCTTCTGTACTTGAACGTACAGCCCAGAGTTTATTGGCAGCTATTTTATTAGTAGTTTTCCACTCTTGTAATTCCTCATTTAAATTACATGTTCCACTACTAATTTTATTAAGTAAGTCAAAATCCAACACATAGAATTCAGGACATAAAAAACCATTATTCTTTAAACGTAGTAATCCTCTGGCCTTAGAGCCTACATAAGCATTACTATTATTAGTTTGCCTGCTATTTAAAATTCTACTCATTTAGATACATCCAATAACAAAATTAAGAAAATATGACTGAGTTTAGCAGCAAAATACATTTTTGTCACAAAATTTGCAGGTTTAACTACAAATTTATGCGCCAAAAATCACATTTAAATGGTTCTACCACGAATTTAGTGGAAAGAATTGTTGCATTATCAAAAATCAATATTATTTATGCTATTT
>CAYUWD010000086.1:0-6531 GCA_964448235.1 uncultured Bacteroidales bacterium
TAACACCATATTATGTCTATTATTCTTCAAATTGGAGACAATGCTTTTGTGATGATGAAGAAAGCTTGGGCTATAGATACGATTTAGTAAACATGTTGGATATTGCCGGAATTGGTATATGGGCATTAGGCTATGATGATGGGTATACAGAATTATGGGATTTATTACGTGATAAATTTACAGATTGTAGTTATACGCCTTGTGAGGGAACATTTTATGATCTTGGTGGTCCTGAGAAAGTGTATTTTAATCATACAGACTATACTTTTACAATTGCTCCTACCGGAGCTACTCAGGTAAGTTTAGAATTTCCTGTTTTTGACGTAGAGGCAGGAAGCGGATCGGAATGTGATTATGATTATATTGAAATTTATGATGGCCCGGATACCGGTTCGCCAAGTTTTGGCAAGTTTTGTAATACAACAGGAAATCCAGGAACAATTACTTCTTCGGGAAACAGTTTAACAGTTCATGTATATACGGATGGGGCAACAGTAAACGATGGCTTTGAAGGAAATTGGACTTGTGTACAGGATAATATTTCTCCTGAGACAGAAATTTTAGCAAATGAATGGGAATCATCTGACTTTACTGCTAGTTTTACTGATACAGATAACGAACTGGTCGATCTTATGTTTTATCAGGTATTGGATAATGATGGTACAGAATGGAGAGCAAATGGAGATTATGGTTTTTTTAATGATAATTTTGAGTCTGCAATTCACTCAGATTGGACAAATTTATCGGGAACATGGTTAATTAGCGATGGTCATTTAATGCAATTAGATGAATTACTCTCAAATGAAAACATTTATGCTAATGTAAGTCAGATTTCAGGTAATACGTATTTGTATCATTGGCAAATGAAAATATCAGGATCAGGAGCAAATAGACGAGCCGGTCTGTATATCTGTTGCAGTGAACCTGAACTTGATCAACGCGGTGATGCATATATGATATACTTTAGAGTTGACCAAAACGAAGTTGAAATTTATAAATCTGTCACTAATTCAATTACACAATATGCCGAAGACTTCGCCGATGTTGCTGCAGACACCTGGTATGATTATAAAGTTATTTATAATACAGTATCCGGGTTAATTGAAGTTTATCAAAATGATATTCTTGTTTCAAGCTGGACAGATCCTAGTCCTTTAGCATCTGGTAATTCAATTTCATTAAGAACAGGAAATTGCATATGTGAATACGATGATATTAAAGTTTATAAAAATAGATCTTCATCTGAGTTGGTTACTGTAGGTTCTGGAAATGAAGTAAGATATCAAAATTCTGATCAATACAATCCTTCATGTCGAATTAAGTCGATAATTAAAGATGATGCAGGAAATTGGTCTGATCTCGCAGGTTTGGATGTAAATATTGACTGGACAGCACCTGAGGATATAATTGAAGTTAATGATGGACCGGGAGTAGATATTGATACAACTTATGTTGGTGCTGAACTTAAAGCCAATTGGACACTTGCAAATGAACCGAACTCATATTTAACAAAATATGAATACTGTATTGGTTTAACTCCTGGAACATCAGATTTTGTTGCGTGGACAGACAACGGAACATCAACAAATGTAACTAAAACAGGATTGACTCTTGTCTCAGAGACAGAATATTACTTCAGTATTAGAGCAACAAATATTGTTGATTTAACATCAAACGTAAGTACTAGTGATGGGATTTTGTACATTGACCCTGAGGATTTGACAATTGCAGACTTTACTATTGCAAATACTGAAGTGTGTCCTGAAACACCAATTGAATTTGTTAACCTTTCACTTAATGCAATATCTGTGGAGTGGACAATTACCGGTCCTCAAAACGAAACAAGTACAGATTTTGAGCCTTCAATTGTTCTTGCCGGAGGAGATTATGAAATTGAATTAATAGCGTATGGTGCGATAACAAATGATACTATTGTCAAGGAATTTACAATAGAGGTTTTGGATAATCCGATAGCAGACTTTGGAGCTTTAGAAACGACAATATATTTGCCTGATGCAACCGCTTATTTTATTAATAATTGTGCAAATGCAGATACATATTATTGGGATTTTGGTGATGGAAATAATTCAACAGATTTTGAGCCATATCACACATATCTTGAAACAGGGGAGTATACTATAAGTCTTGAAGCGATTAGTTCAGAATGTGGTAGTGATATTTTAACACAAACAGATTATATTATTGTTCTTGATCCAACTTTGTTAGATATTTCTCAATCGGAAAGTTTTATTATTTATCCAAATCCTGTAAGTGATAGATTATTAGTTGTGCTTTCAGAGGGTAATATAAAGCATCTTCAATTATTTGATAGTACCGGCAAACTGGTTTTTGAACAGAGTTCCGGTTTATCAAAAGTTGAATTAAGTGTTTCAGAATTTAATTCAGGGATGTACATACTTAAGGTTTGTACTGATAACAATACATATCAAACAAAAATAGTGCTTGAGAAGTAAATATTTTTAGAATTCAATTTGTATAATTATAAAACTGACGTTACTTTGCAAACATTATTACTTTTATTTTAGATGAAGAAATTTTTTGCTTTTTTAGTTTTTTGTATTACTAGTATTTCCCTGTTTTCTCAAGGTGATATTTTTTCTGACTTTTGGATATCTAATGCGGATACATTACAGTTAGAACAGTTGAAGGATAGTACTTATCATCATTTAACACAAACCTATGATTATTATACTGCAATTGATTTTTGTGATGAAGGAATATCCCTGTCTAAGGAAAAAGATAATCAGGCATATTTAGGAAAGTTTTACTCATATAAAGGATTTGCTTATCTAAAGCTTGAAGAGTATAAAGAAGCGGAAGAATTTTTAAATATATCTATCAGAATAAATTCTATTATAAATAATAAAAAGGAACAGGCTATAAGTTTGGTTAATATTGGTAAAGTATGTTTTAATCAGCGTAGGTATGATGAGGCGATGGATTATTATAATCAAAATCTTGAGATTTGTATTAATATTGATCGTATTAAAGGAATTATCACATCTTACAACAATATTGGCCTTATTTACATGAATAAAGGTGATTATCAAACTGCTATAACTTCTTTTCAACAGGCTTTGGATATCGCAACAGAGAATAACTTGAAGAAGAACATGTCTCATGCTCTTGAGAATTTGGGGACAGTATATGGTAAAAGTGGAGATTATGAGTTAAGTCTAAAATATTATAATGATTCATATCAAATAAAAACAGAATTAAATGATAAATCAGGCATAATAAATTCGCTGATAAATATAGGATATGCACAGAGTAGTCTAGGTGATAAAGAAGAGGCATTAAGGACTTATGAGTCTGCACTTATTAAAGCTGAAGAGTATGGAAACAGAATGCAACAATCTGCTGTTTGTGCAAATATTTCAGCCATATATATTGCTAATGGTTTATACGAAGAATCTCTAGAGTATTCTTTAAGGTCGTACCAGATTAGTGAAGACATTGATAGGTATTCCGGGCTTGTTGTTGCAGGAATAAATATTGCTGAAGCCAATATAAAACTCAACAGGTTTGATTTGGCAGAACAATATTTGCTAAAAGCATTAAATGTGTCTGATGAAAATGAAATAGTTTTGTATTATGGGGATATTTATAAAACATTTTCCAATTTATATAGAGCAAAAGGTAGTTATCAAGATGCATATGATTATGTTGTTCTGGCTCATGCTCATCAGGACACATTGATGAATGCAGAGATTGCCGGTCAGATAGAGGACTTAAATATTAAATATGAAACTGAAAAGAAAGAAAAGCAAATTGCAATTCAAGAATTAACAATTATAAATCAAAAAGAAGATATTGCACATAAGAATCAAATCAATAAATTAGTTATAGCCGTTTTATTAGTAACAATAGTTTTTATAGTATTTATTTCATTATTATATCTCCAAAAAAGAAAAGCATATAAGTTATTAGTTCAACAAAACATTGCAATTGCAAAGACAGAAACTAAACTTATAATTCCACAGACCGAAAAAGCTGATGATATTAAATATGCAGGTTCTAAATTAAGTGATGAACAAAAAAACAAGATTTTAGATCAATTGTATATCTTAATGCAAAATGACGAAATCTTTCTGAACAGACAATTATGTATTGAGGATGTTGCCGAAATGCTTCAAACAAACAGAAAGTATCTTTCCCAATTAATAAATGAAAAGTTTGGAATGAATTTTAATAGTTATATAAATAAGTTTCGTGTTCATAAAGCGCGAAAATTGCTAATAGATCCAAAATATTCGAATTATACAATTGAAGCTATTGCTAATGAGTCAGGCTTTCATTCAAAAGCAACATTTAATACGGCATTTAAAAAAATAGCCGGTGTTACTCCATCATTTCTGAGAAATAACCAGTAAGAGATTATTTATTCGTTAATTGTGTGTAATTGCATGATTACATGCAACTTAAGTAAATTGTTATTGCTTAAGTTTATACAGATTGCTGAATCTAAACAAAGCATTTTTTATCTTGAATAATTTCTGCCCTAGATTTGCTGTTGAAATCAAAAAATTAAAATTATGAAAAGAATTTATCCGATTTTAGCAGCTTGCCTTTTGAGTATTTCTGTTTTTTCTCAAGTAAGCGATTCTCAGATTAAAGCAGATATTAAAACAAAATCTCCTTCAACCATATCAATAAAACTTGATAATCCAATAACTGAAAAGGAATATGAGGACGGAGCATGGGTATATTATTATAGAAGAATGTATCATTCTGTAGAAACAACAAAGTATACAGGTGTTAATTATAACTATTATGGAGGGGCTCAGTATATTAAATCGGGAGGAGCTTACAGGTTTGATAGGTTAACTATAGGAGACGGTTATTATGATGGTTTTGCAGATCCGGACCTTGAGAAAATTAAAAACTATATCTCTCAGAATGGCTTAGAGTTTTTTGGGCATTATTATAGTAAAATTGTAGGTGAAATGCCTGAAATTAAACTTGTTCCCGAAACAAATTGGAAATGGCATACACCAAAATCTGTTTCAGGACTGGTTACAGCTACTTTTACTGTCCCGACCAATTATACAACTCTTGAAAAAGCTACACATACTTTTGAAGTGAGATTTTATTCTGATGGTGAGATTGCAATAGATCCGAATACTTCCTGGAAAAGTATATCTGTAAGTGAAAAATCACAAGAAAAACAAGTGATTTCAACATCTACACATACAGCAGACGAGATACGTGCAATGCCAAGCTTATCAGATATTGCTGATCAACAACGTGCAGAAGCAGAATTAGCATCTTTACCTAAAATTGAAGAAATTCCTGTATTTGCAAGTTCTGATGAATTGTTTACTTATGTACATAATACTATATTAACTAAATCATCAGATGAGCTTAAAGTATATCTTTATAATCTATTGGCAGAGTCTTGTCGAACTGGTAAAGCAATTAATTTGGTAAATGAATCTACACAAGTTTGGATAAATAAAATCTGTGATAATAATGAGGTTTATAAGAATACACACTGTGTAAATCCAACAATTAAGCATAAGCAAAGTGGAATGATTGAGTTTTGGGATAAGGAAGAAACTCGTAAGGTTAGAATGAATGCTACACAGGAAGATGGAACATGGAAGTTATATATAATTGAATATTTTCCTGCAAACAAAGAGGATGAAGAAAGAATGGCCAAGAATACTTCTGCTTGTGAAGCTAATGCTCCGGCTGAAATGAAAGAATATTCTATCTCAAAAGCCGGGTTTTCAGTTATTATGCCAAAAGAGCCGAAAATCAGCGAGCCTGGAACAAATGGAAACCAATATTCTATGTCTTGTGAACATGATGGTAGTGAATATCTTGTTACCGCAGAACCTCTGGATGAAGCAACAGTAAACGCTTTAGCTGAAGCCGGTACATATCAGGGTACAGCAATAAACTGGGGAGACTCTTTTCGAAAAGCTCTTGGGGCAGCAAGTACTCAACCATACAACTGGGAAGTTAATGGAACAAAGGGAATTCAAACAGAATGGAGAACTTCTAGCTCTGTTTACAGGTATCGTTCTGTAATATTGGATGATATGTATTATAGGATTGTTGTCAGTAATGCAAAAAATACCGAAGAAGAAAATGCATTTTTTGATTCATTTAAATCAACAAAAGAAAATCCAAATAGTTCTGATAATCAATTAAATATTGGAGATAATGTATATGTAAATACAACGAAAGGAAAAATGAAAGCAACTATTACTGATGAAAAAGATGACAAATATGAAATTAAATATTCAAATCCAAAATATGGTAAGCAATGGGTTGTTAAAGCAAATGTGACAAAACAATAATGATTATAGGAATTTGAAACTTAATGAGATATGAAAAATCGTACAACAATATTTTGGGTCTTATCAGTAATCTTTTTCTTATTCTCTTGTAGCATGTCACCTGACTATAATCTGGATTTTGTACCACCTTCAGAAAATTCTAAATCAGAAGACCTTTTTCCTGAAAAAATTGATGGGAACACTGGTTTAGTTGAAAATCCTT
>CAYUWD010000086.1:6631-16343 GCA_964448235.1 uncultured Bacteroidales bacterium
ATGAAATTAAGAAGTTTTATTTTAGGTGTTTTAGCCTTATTGATAATTAGTAATTTGCATGCACAATACACATTGCAGGATGATGATGTGATAGTAGAAAATGGGATTATTACAGAGTGTTCCTATGACTATTCTGTAACAGATATTATTATTCCGGAAGTTCTTGATGGGCAAACTGTTGTAGGAATAGCAGATGGTGATTATGGTGATTATCAGGGAGTTTTTGGATATACAAGTATTACTAGCGTTATTCTGCCATCAACTATTGAGTATATAGGTGAAGGCGCTTTTGTTGACTCTGATCTAGAGTCTGTGGACTTAGGATTGTGTAATAGTCTTGTAGAAATTGGTATTGGAGCATTTTATTATACTCAATTAACATCAATAGATTTTACATCATGTGTAAATCTTGAAATAATAAACAATTATGCATTTGGTAGTAGCAATATAGATGGATTGCTTGATTTAAGCTCATGTGTTAATCTAAGAATAATTGGAGAAGGGGCTTTTTCGTATAATTATATTGACAATTGTGATTTTTCAAACTTGCCTAACCTTAAAATAATAGGAGGTTTTGCTTTCAATGAAAATGAAATAACGACTGTTGATTTATCCGGCTTAACATCTCTTACATTTTTAGGTTATGGAGCTCTTGCTTATAATGGTTTTTCTACTGTTTATCTTCCTACAAATTCAGATTATTCTGCTCTTGGATGGAAAGATGAATATGGAAATATTTATGCTGGAGGAGATGCTATTACAGAACTTGAAACCTTATATTATGTGCCGGCAGAATATACCCTTACTGATGATGACGTTGTTGTTGAGGATGGAGTGATAGTTTCATGTTCCTATAATTTCGAGTTGAAAAATATTGTAATTCCACAGGTGTTAGATAGTCAGACAATTATTGGTATTGCCGATAAAGATCATTGGGATGGTGTTTTCGATTCAAAAGATTTGATGGGGGTGACAATTCCAAGTACATTGGAGTTTATTGGTAATTCTGCCTTCAATGGAAATATGATTGGAGCTCTTGATATAAGTGGTTTTGCATCATTGGAAAGATTAGGAGAATATGCTTTTGGCAATAACGATATTGTAGATTTGGATATTTCTGGATGTTCAAACCTTAAATATGTTGGAAATAATGCTTTTTCAAGTTTGAATGTAAATGATTATAATCTTGATCTTACAGGTTCTCCATTGTTAGATTATATTGGAGAGTATGCTTTTTCAGGTGGAATAATCTTAAGTGTTGATTTTAGTCAAAGTTCAAACTTGAGAGTCATTGCCGAAAATGCTTTTTATGGGAATGAGTTTGCATCGATAGATCTTTCAGCCTGTACATCATTGATTTATATTGGTAGTCAGGCATTTTTATCATACTCATCTGGAACCGCAGAAAATTTTGATCTCCCGATTAATTCCGAAAATCCTACTATTGATTGGAAAGATGGAGCCAATAATACTTATGCAGGGGGTTCAACGATAACAAATTTTTCTACTTACTATTATTTAAATATGCCTTATACAGTGTCCGACTTTGATGTTACCATTGTAAACGGAATTATTACTGAGATTGAATATGGGACATATTCCGAGATAATTATTCCTGAAACTTTACAGGGACAAACTGTAATTGGAATTGGTGTTAGTCTATTTGAAAATGAAGATATTTCAAGTATAACTTTACCATCAACTTTGCAAATTATTGATAATTACGCTTTTTACAGATGCGATTATTTGTCAGAAGTATACTTTAATGAAGGTTTACTAAAGATAGGTAATAGTGCTTTTGAAAGAACAGCATTGGCAACAATAGATCTGCCGGAGAGTATTGAACAAATTGGAAGAAGAGCTTTTAATAATTCTCAGATGGACACAGTTGACTTAAGCCTTTGTAATAATTTGTTGTATATTGGAGCAGCTGCATTTGACTATAATAATTTTGATGCATTTGTGCTACCTGAAAATACAGAATATTCAATTTATGAGTGGAAACATAATTACTCGGAGTTAAATGCAGGAGATACTATACCTAATGCCAGTTATTACTACTATGTTCCTTATCCATATGAGCTAACCGATGCAGATGTAGTTGTTGAAGATGGCTTTATCATGAGTTGTTCTTATGATTATAAGTTTAAGAATATTGTAATTCCACAGATTTTACAATCTCAAACAATCGTTGGGATTTATAACAGCGTATTTAAGAACGAAACTATTTTCGATATACAACTACCAACCACGCTTCAATATGTAAACGACAGTGTATTTTTTGGATTATATGCCACAATTAACCTTCAGGAATGTAATAATCTGGTTAGAATAGGGGAATATGCTTTTTCTGGAATGAGAGTAACCAGTTTATCATTAAATGAATTTGTGAATCTCGAAGAAATTGGCGCACATGGGCTTGATATGAGCGCACTAAATAGTTTTGATATGAGTGGCTGTACAAGTCTGATATATCTTGGTGAGGAGTTTATTAGTGGTTATAGTTATTATGGTTCAGACATAAGTCTTCCAACCCCGTCTGTTCCCGGATTCCAGTTTAATTATTGGGAAGACACAAACGGAACGACATATAATGGTGGAGCTATTATTGATGACTTTTTTACAGAGTATTCAGCGAACTTAACACAAATTGAATTTACAGCTGGTTTTAATGTGTTGAGTGGTGGACAAGCTGTAGAGGGTGCAACAATAACTATAGATGAGACTGATTATGTGACAGATTCACAAGGACATGTCGATGTTTCGGAATTAGCAGCAGGAACATATACATATTTAGTAATTGCTGATGAATATTATGAAATGTCCGGAGATTTTGAGATAACAGATAGTGATATTACAGTTAATATTGAGCTAATAAGCACCGATCTTATATCTGAATCAATACCAGAAGTTCAGGTTTATCCAAATCCTGCATCAGATTATTTAAATATAATCAACATAAAAGGACAGCATATTGTTATTGCAGATTTAAGTGGAAGAGTCGTAATTGAATTAAATGAAGAAGCAAATGAGACTCAGATTGATATTGATAATCTACCATCAGGTGTGTATGTTGTTTGCGTAGGTGATTTTAGAATTAAATTTATTAAGAACTAACCAACAAAATATATTTTGAGACTTTAACTCATAAAAGGGAGTAACCGAAAAGCCTTAAGAGTAGGAAAAACTTAAAAAACTAAAAAAATGAAAAACGTAAAACTTATCTTAATTATCACAATTGTAGGAGCAATGACATTTTTAGCAACTGGATGTAAAGAAGAGGGGTGCACTGACCCAACAGCAACAAATTACAATGCAGATGCTGACGAAGATGATTGCAGTTGCGAATATCAGGGTCGTTTAGTATTCTGGTTTAACGATGATGTTTCTAACAATCTTGTTGCTGCCGGAGTTACAACACTTACTTGCTATGTTGATGATGTAGAAGTTGGAACTATGGATCCTGCTGATTCTTTTGTTAATTCGCCTTCATGTGGACAGGACGGTGCACTTACAGTTACTCAGGATTTGGGTGGAGAAAAAGCCAAAACAATTCCTTATGAAATAAAAAATCAGGATGGTGTTGTTTATTGGACTGGTAATATTAATTTTAAATCTAACACATGTTTAACATTACAGTTAACATGGAGTAGTAATAAAGGTTGTTAGAGTAAAGGTTTTATTTTAGCTTAAAATGCCTGAGTTTCATACTTGGGCATTTTTTTTAAGCCTTTAAAAATAATTGAGACAAAAGTAATTTGCCCATAGATTATTTATTTATTCCTTGATCAATAAAACCTCAGCTTCATCAAGATTCAAATCTGATACAAACATTTCATATCCAGGCTTGCTGCATTCGAAAAAGTAATCATAACACCCAAAACTACATCCGATCATAAATTCTCCAGTAAAATTCCCGATAGAGTCCGTATAACCTATTGTTCCACTTTTAGTAAAATCATCATTTTTGCCGGCTTTAAACTCTACAAGAACAGAATCTAATGGTTGGTGAGTATCTGCATCTAACACAACAATTTCCACAACTTGATATGATTCACACGCAGAAAAACCAATTAAAAAAAATAAAGCTATTGAGAATAATAAAATTTTTAAAAATTGCTTTTTCATAATTATAAAATTTAAAGTTAATAACTTTTACACTGCACAATTTACGCATAACATACTTTCTGGACTAATTAATATTCTACCCAGAGGAATATCCGCATTACATTTTCTGCACTTACCAAACTCTTTTGTGCCAACTTGAGTCAAAACATGTTTAAGCATTGTATACTTCTCTTCAGCCTGACACAAAACCATTTCAGTTATACTTTTATTATTTATTGCATCCATCCTCGTAACTCTTCCAATTGCACAATCGGGAGCAACAGGCTTTGTCATATCTTTATATTTTTCGATTTTCAATTCAGTTTTGGATATTTCCGTAAGAATCAAACTTTTTATTTGGTCATTATCCATAATATCAATTTTTGACAACAAATAAGTCGTAATATCTTTGAGCAGAATCGATTAATTGTCCTTCTTTTGATTGTGAGTCAAAAAACTTTTCATCAGGGAGTAAAATAGTCTGTCTTTCACCTTCTTCAAATTTATTTATCAATTTTGAATCATTGAAATAGTACTTCACAGAAAAGTTGGGTTCATCAATTCGATAATCAACAGTTCCATCTGCTGAAACAAAAAGATCTTTTCCTGACTTTTCTGACTCAAAAACAAAAAACAATTCAGAATCATCAAAATAATATTCGGTAATTGCCAACTCTCCAACTAGTTTAATACCTATTACCTCTCGAATCTTATACAACTCGCCATCTATAAAATAACCAAACAAAAACCCATACCCAATACTTTCCTGATTAATAAATGCAATGTCAAGGAAGTCAGTATTTTCCAGTTTAACTATTTTAAATCCAGTTATGCTGTTTAATTCTAGTACAGTTTTGTCGACTTCTGATTGAATATCCTTGTTTTGCTGCGCAAAAGTTAGTGTTGAAAAAACGCTTAATGTAAGTATTATGAAAATAGTTCTCATAGGGTATGTTTGAAGATTAACTAATATGTAAAAATCCAATAATAAAACTTCTGATAATTAAAACTATTGTTTAATTAACTTTTTTACAACAATTTCTTCAGTTGTTTCGATTCTGACAAAATAAATGCCAGTAGTTAAATTCCCAATAAATACATCGCTAGGTATATTTGTTTGTAATACAATCTGTCCCAAGCTATTAAGTATAAATATGCTTTCGATATTTCTTCCTGAAATTGAAAAACTAGTGTTTGCTGGATTTGGATATATGTTGAACTGATTATTTATTTCTGGTTGATCTACAGTTTCGGGCCACCAGATTGTATTAAGTACAGTATTAGTAATAACAGGTTCGTTAAAATCGAAATATATAGCAGCATAATTTTTAATTTCGGTACCTGGAGCCAGATTCGATTTTTGTTTAATCGAATATGTTACTGAACCATAACGACCAATTCCTTGATATGGCAAATAAATATTATCAAAAGTAAAACTAACAACTCCTTCATTAGATAATCTAGTTACACAATCGTGGGTTGAATATACTGGCTGAAGAGTATTCCAATCGAGGTCAGAATCAAGGGTATCAATTACTACTACTTTATTAGCATAATAGCTCCCTATATTTTCAAAATTTATAGTATATGTGAGAATAGAATCACTAGTTGCAATAAAGCCTTGATTTCCTATTCCTTTAGGATACACTTCCTTATTGTTGGGATCAAAAGATCCGATTGTAGTTGTGCTGTAATTAATAATATTATTCCATGGACTATAATCATTTTGCCAGTTAATTATTGGCGCGTCATACGCAACGGTGTCAGTAAATATAATTTCTGTAGCAAGCGGAATATTTGATGGAACCTGATAAGATAAATAAAGATACAAACCCTGACCTGGTTCCAAGACAGGGAAAGAAGAAGTTATACCATACCACTCAGGAAAAAGAAATGGATTTTCCTGATTAAGTTCAGACATTGAAGAGCTCTCGAAAAGAAGTTGTCCATCATGAGCATATCCAAGTTGTATATTTGATTCAGCAATTGTTCCGGCATTTTTTATCAATATTTTCTGAATATAATCATATCCTGGTATAGCATGTTGTACTGTAATTATCTGAGTCTGTAAATCGTGAATAGGATTAGTACTGTGTGCAAAATCATAAGTCATCACACAAGCTGATTCTGCAGTAACACTTATATCGTATGATTGTGCTTGGCATGATTCAAGCGGATAATACCCCAAGATAGTTTCAGACAGAGTATAATCTCCTGTTGGAAGTAAAAATGAATACTCACCATTTGAATCAGTAAAAACAGAACCAAATGAAGAACAATTTATTCTGATATTCTGAATAGGACTTTCTCCGACATCAAAAACACAGTTATCATTTAAATCTTCAAAAGCAGTTCCTGTAATTATACAATAACAATCATCAGAAACAGTTGAATAATCAAGAGTAAATGATCTACTTCTGGCACAACCATTTGCATCAATAATATGAACAGAATAATTGCCAGGCAAAAGATTAGTAGCAGTAGCATCAGTTTGACCACCTGACCAATAATAAGAATATGGAGGAGTTCCACCAGAAGGTATTGCTGTAAGACTTCCGTCTGCTGTGTATGGGCAGGATGCGGGAATAGAAGTATAATTTAATTCTATAGGAGATATCTCAAAAACAGTTTCTGATTTCACCAGAGTGCAGCCAGCTGCATCTGAGATCGTGCAGGTATAACTTCCTAAAGTAAGACTATCAATCATATTCCCAGTTTCATCATTACTCCAAAGATATTCAATTGGTGGATTATCCGAATAGGCGTTAATTCCAACCCAACCATTATTTTGTGGGCATGTAGCATTTTCTGACATGCTAGATGCATATAAGCCATCAGAATGCAGATAAACATAACCCGTTTTATCACAACCTTCAGAGTCAGTAACTGTGTAATGATAATTAGCCTCTACCAAACCTGTAATTGACAAGCCTGTCAAAGGTGGATAGGTGTTCCAGTTTACAGAATATGGTGGAGAACCTCCCTCAACAAACAGCTCAATTGATCCGTTTGATTCATTACAGTCTGGATTAACATGATCGTAAGTAACTGAAATTGGAGATTGGGAATTTATACTTGTACCCATACTTGCATAGCAACCATTTGCATCTGTTACCAAGACTTGATATTCCCCTGCACCTAAATTACTGATTGTTTGAGTTGTTTCACCTGTGCTGAAAAGATATGTGTATGGTGTGACTCCACCTGAACCGTAAGCGGTAATACTTCCGTTATTTTGTAAACACTCTGGTTGCACTGTGGTGAAATTAATATCAATTTCAGGATTCTGTTGAACATAAACTTCTCTTTGCATAGTACAAGCCTGAGCATCAGTGACTGTCACATAATAATATCCGCTAGTCAAATCTGATATTATATTTCCTGATTCTCCAGTATTCCATTGAAATAAATACGGTGGAATGCCGTCTGTAACGCTAGTAATTTCAACTGTTCCATTATGGCATGAAGCTGGTGTAGTTTGAGAAGTTATTTCAAACGGTGGAGTACCAAATACACTTAAAGTAGAGTCAGGTAATATCAATTTACAATTGTTTTCATCATAAACTATACAAGAATATTTTCCGGGTCCTACCACCAAAGGATTTCCTTCTCCCCAAAAAAAGTCTGCCCAATAATAGTATTCTACATTGGTTGCAGGAACTCCTCCATTTATTGTAAATAAAATCTCAGCTCCGATTTCTGGACATTCAAATGTATAACAACAGGAATAATCATCAACAATAAATGGAGGTTCGAAACCGATTTCCAGACTAAGGTTCATTTGATTTGCATCTGAAATCCATACGATATTATTTTCCTCATAATCCAAACCTGTAGCAATATCAGTAAAACTATAAACATTCTCATGTACAATATCACTTGGCCAATAATTATAAGTTAATGGAAGGGTCATACCTTCGGTAATCGTAACCTGAACTTCGCCATCACCATTACAGGGTTGATGCAATACGGTACAATATCCGGCAGGATCTTGAGCTTTCAAAGAGTATGAAAAAAGAATTATTAAAAGGACGGAAATAATTTTATAATATTTCATAATAATGGTAGGTTTAAAATAGTTATTTGATTAGTTGGTATAATGACAAATCTTAACTCATTACACATAACATGCATACAAATATACAAATTATTAGTTTATAACACACTAGTGTAAATATATATTATTTTGGCTTTTATTTGAATAAAAAATTCATTATAAGGACGATTTTCTCGTTTATTGTATTATTTTTGAAAGTAAAATTGCAAAAGCTGTCTTAAAATGATTTTTCGATTTCGAAAATTAGTTATATATCTATTATTATGTTTTCTTTCTATAAATTGTTTCTCTAAAATAAAATATAATTTTTCATTAAAAGATAACAAGCTTGTTTTAGAAGATATTCGTTACCACATTGGTACAGCAATAAGAAGTTTTGAAACGAATCAGGATACTGTTTATTTCCATTTTCGTGAAGCTGAAAAACTTTGCAATGAAATAAATTTTTCAAAAGCACTCAGCGATACTTATATCTATCATGGCCAATATTGTCAATCACAAGGACAAATAGATTCTACAATATATTACTACAAGCTTTCTGTAAAAACTTATTATGAGAATGGATATATCTCTGAAGCTGAAAGTATGGAAGCTTTTACAGCAAAGTTATTGCAAAGCCAAGGTAAAGTTAACGAAGCAATGGAGTTATATCTTAAAATTGTTGACAATTCATTAAGTAGGAGAGATACTCTTTTGTCTGCAAGATTTCAGGTTAGTCTTGCGAACCTATATGTTGGGATGGGACTCTATACACAGGCTTTAGAAAACTATTTGCATGTTATGAAAGTTTTCGAGATTTATGGCTTTACCCATGGGCTTGCAAAAGTTCACATGAATACCGGAAATATCTATCTCGACCAGAAAGAATATGATACGGCATTAAAATATTATCGTGAATCTCTAAAAATTCGAGAGTCCGAGGGAACATATAAATCAATGGGGGGATGTTATTCCAATATAGGAGAAACCTTTTTTAAGCAGGAAATGTACGATAGTGCATATTTCTATTATAAAAAAGCTGAGGAGATTTATAATGGGAATAATAGTCAAAATGGAACTGCATTAATAAATATGAGCTATGGAGAACTGTATAGAGTCAAGGGCGCATTTGACAAAGCATTTAGCCATTTTCATATTTCTGATTCTATTTATAGAATTACAAAAGATAAAGAAGATTTGTCTTTATTGAATAATGCTTTGGCAAAAGTTTATAGAGATAAAGGAGAGTATAATATGGCTTTAATACATGTTGACAGTGCATTGATGTATGCTATAGACGTAGATGCACGTACCAGACAAAAAGAAGCTCTTGAGAATCAATTTAAGATATATAAATCAGCAGGAGATTTTGAGAAAGCTCTAAATACACATATTGCCTACAAGGAAATTTACGACAGTATCTATAGTGAGGATAATAATAAAAAGATTGTTCAGCTAGAAGTAGGTTTTGAGTTCGATAAAGAAAGAGAAATGATGGAGCTTGAAAGAAGAAGTGAGACTGAATTGCATAATGTTCAGATGCAAAAACAAAGGTCTCTTTTAATTCTA
>CAYUWD010000087.1:0-16320 GCA_964448235.1 uncultured Bacteroidales bacterium
ATTTGAAAGAGAATAAATTCAATAGAATAATTACTGATAATTTAACTAAATATAAGAGAAGTGATAGAATGACTACATTTGTTTCAGCAATGTGGGAATCTGCAATTAAATTTGAAGATACAAAGGTGCTTTTAGATATTTTTATTTCTGGTACTGATGCAACCAGCATAGAGGCATTAACCTTAATACAACAAAATGCTGATGTTATTTCAGACGAGATGAAAAGTGAGTGTTTAGATATATTAAAATCAGAATTATTAAATATGACTGAATTTAGGAAGAATTTATCAATTGATCTTTTAGAGGTTTTTGAATGAAAAATTAGATTGTAAATAAAAAAAGTTCGATATATATCGAACTTTTTTTATTTGAAAAAACTATTATTTCGTTACAGTAACCCACTTTCCTTTTGTTCTTGCATAATTTGCGTTGTCGTACATTGTCTCGCAAACAACAGAAGGAAGATAGTATTTACCTTCAAAATTTGCATTTAACATTACTCTATATGTGTAGGTATAATTTTTACTCATGTTAAAATACGTTAGCACTCTGTCATCTCTAATATCTTGATATGTGTAATATGAATTACTGCCCAGATCAACTGTATACATTCTGGAATTGATTATTTCCCAACCAGAAGGGAATATTTGAGATAGTGCAACATTTTGCAACATTTTAATTCCGGATGTGTTTTGTAGTGTAACTGTTGCAACAAAGTCTGTCCCTTGTGAGATATTTGTTACATCGATAGGATCACCATTTAAATAAGAGTAATTAACTTTCATATCTATATTTGAAGATGCAGCGACTTCAGATCCTATTTCAGGAATACCTTTTTTAATTATTCTTGCAAATATCATTGCTCCATCAGCTGAATTAATTTTTATGTTGTTAGTTTCTCCTTCTATGTAATCAATTTGTGTTTTATATATTGGTTTAGATGTTTTTGCTGTTTTTTCTGTTCCATTAATAGTGTATGTACAATTTATATCCCCTGAAGTAGAATATTTTTTCACAAATTTTGAAGTTGCAATTAGGGCGTAGGCTGTAGTTTGAGTGCTGGTGTATCTTTTTGATCCCATAACCGAAGAAATTTCTTTAAGAACCATAAATGCTTTTTCTTTTTCACCAAGCTCAATTAGAGTTTCAAGAATCATTGCTTTATCTCTTGTGGAAGAGCCAAAAGTTCCTGCTAGTTCGAAATAAACAGGAATATCATAATTAAGTTTTGCAATCATTTGTTTTGCAATGTTTTCTTTTCCGCTAACAGCATAAGCAAGAGCAAGTCTCCATTGAGCAGTCCTAGTCATTTTAGATTCTTTTAATCTATTCATAGCACTTCTGTCTGCATTTCCGGCAATTGCTAATGTATAAAGTCGATAAGCTTGTGTTAATTGAGAATTTGTTCCATCATCGGTCCACTTAGATGCTTTTTGTTTTTGGTATTTTAACCACTGTGATTTAATATTTCCAGGTATTGCATAACCTTTATTTTCGGCTTCAATAATAAAGTGTCCACAATAGTTAGTTGCCCATTCTGATATGTTATTACCACCTGGCCAATAAGCAAATCCACCATTTGACATTTGATATCTTGATATTTTATTTAGGCAGGTGGTTATATTTCTCTGTATTTCAGCTTTTTGAGTTTGGTCTAATTCTATTAGTTGGTCAAGATATAATTGTGGAAATGCAGCTGAAATAGTTTGCTCCAGACAGCCATGAGGATATGTCAAAAGAAAGTCGAGTTTTGCTTCAAGGTTCATAGGTGGAATGTTGTATAATTCTAGGTATACTTTATTAGAACCTTCAATTCCTGTTACATCAAAATCAACTTCGTATGTATTTTCACTACAAATGCCATCTATTACATCTGTTGCCATGATATTTGCATGTCTGATGTCCATTTCAATATTATACTTAGCTATTCTGGAACCTGATTTGGCAATAATTTCAATAGTTCCAATGCCAGTTGTTTTGCCTGATTTTAGTTTGAAGTTTATGTATTTTTCACCTTCTTTATCAAATTTTACAGTTTTACTAGAAGTTCCATCAATTGAAAACATACTATTGGTATTAACTGATATTTCAACATTTTTAACATCAGGGTGCATCGAAAAGATGGTAACAGGTAAACTAAAACTTTCTTGTGTTCCAAGTACTCTTGGCGCAGATCCAAGAATCATAAGAGGCTTTTTTACAGGGGTTGTTTTTTCTGCCGAACCAAATGCATTTCCTTCTGCAGCTATTACCATTGTTCTAACAGAACCTATGTATTGTGGTAATTGAATTTCGTGCATGTTTGAGGCACCTGCTGGTAAACTAAATGGTCCTATGAATTTAACCATTGGTTTAAATCTTATTGCTTGGGCTAATTCTTCTGGCGACATACCTTCGCCGCCACCACCAATACTTATCATTTTACCAGCATCTACAGAAAATGCTCCAATAACCCATTTATAGATATCCCATGTTCTTACGCCAAGTGGTTGTTTGCTATAGAAAAATGACCAAGGGTCGGGAGTTTTAAATTTTGTTAAGTTGAGTAATCCTTCATCTACCATGGCGAGTGTATAGGTCATTGCTTTGCCATTTTCTTCACGTACTTGAATTTTTACTTTGCTTTCTGCTAAAAGTTCATCTGGCATAGAAATAACAGGACTTAAATGAGATGACGGGTTTTCTACTAAAACAGGAACAATACCATACATTCTGATTGGTCTGTCATTGATTGTTTTACCATGTTCTTGAATGAAACTTACATTTACATAAATATTTGGAGCCATTTCAGGGCTTGCTTCGAAACTAATTTTTAGTTTCGATCCATCTGTTTCTTGCCAAAATGTGTTTAAAACAGATGTAGCATTTTCAATACTGACTAAAGCTTTGCCTGAACCAGTAGGAATAACTATTTCAACAGTTTCTCCCACATTGTAGTTTTCTTCTTTCGTAGAGAATTGTAACAGGTCAGCAGCTATTTCTTCAGAAGAGCTGTTATTACTAGCGTATTTACTTGCATATACAGTCATAGAAGATGTATGTCCATCTTTAAGATCCTTGACAACCAATAGATAGTCTCCACTTTCTTCGAATTCAAAATTATAATTTGCTTTTCCATTCTTACATGTAATGGTTTCTCTGCTAATCGCATTATTATAATTTGCTGAAATAAAGTCTGCCCCATCATATTGGAAATCATACCACCAAGAATATTCCATCATATATAATGATACTTCTAATTCTCTGCTTTCATTTGTTAGTTTTTGATCACGATTTAATGCAACAATATCCAAATTTAGTTCTTCTTCCAATGGGTATGAATAGGAGTATTCGTCATGTTCTTTGATATTAATTCCAATAAATGTTTTATATGGATAATAGTCTACAGACTTTTCACCAATACTAAAATTTCCACCTTTTTCAAAAACTTTCGTTGTTAATGTTGCTTTTAAAATACCAGGAGCATTTGTTATTTTATCAAATTTAATATTCGATTTTATTTCACCGTTATTATCGGTATTTCCTGTAAATAAAGTTATTGTTTTATAATCGAAAGAACTTATTTGATTGTAAAAATTATAATTTTCATAACCTTCGATAGGAAAATATGATTTGTCAAGAGTTATTGTGACATTAGCATTGAGGTCAGTAGCTGCTGCTCCATGTAACCATCTTGCACTTACAAGAGCATTTACGGTTCCATCGCCTGCTAAATAATCTTTGTCAAGCTCTAAGTCAACACTTAATCTGTTTGGTTTGATTGTTTCTACCATAAGAGATTTAGAAAAAACTTTTCCACCAACAGTAAATTTTGTATAATAATAACCAGTAGGATCGGATTGTTCCGTTTTAAATTTGAATACATGAAATCCTTTTTCATTCTTATTTTGCACTTCTCTATAAACTTCTTGATTTCTAGGATTCTTTACTTCAAATACTATAGGATGACCTACCGGAATAGGATCAATAAGTTCATTAATAATAAATCCTACATAAATCGAATCACCAGGACGCCAGACTCCACGTTCTGTATATATAAAGGCTTTTGTCCCATCTTGCATATATGCTCCTGATACATCAAATTCACTTGTGGATAAAGAACCATATTCTTCCATTTTTAAATATGATTTATGATTCTGATATGAAGCTACAATGAAAAAAGGAGTTTCATTTTTTGGAATTTCTAATATAGCAACTCCTTCGTGATTTGTATTTGCAGTACAAATTATCTGTTGTTGAAAGTTATATATTGTTACTTCAGCACCCTTAATGCAATCAGATGTGTTTATATCAGTGACAAATGTATGTACAATGTTGTCTTTCCCTTTTTTTGCTATAATTCCAATATTTGAAGATAATATATTGAATTTTATTGAACGACGATATCCATAATATTTATTATTGCAGGGGTCTTCGTAACTATTGTAATTGTTGTTGTAATATCCATCATCATAATAGTAATCATCATAATAGTAATCATTATAATAATACTCGTCATAATAATATTCATAGCTGTCACTTTCATAGATTGATGAATATGTGTAATTTGTAAACCAATCCCAATCGTCAATTGAATTTATTTCTGACATATTGCCAATATCTTCGATTTCAATTTTATCATCATCAGCATTACAGGGATAAATGCAATTTTCTTTTCTATAACCAATTTCAACACGGTAGATTGCACCTGGTTGAGGTTCAATTATATCTTGTAAATCTAGATAAAAGGTATTCCAAATACCAAAGTCTTCTACATCTGTTTGTTCAAGACTAATTGTTTTTGTTTTTACTACTTTTGCAACACGATTTAATTCATAATTCCCATTAAGAGAGTTTTCTTGTAAAAATTGGAGCACATTATTTTCAAATATTTGTAAAATCCTCACATCAACAGCTCTAATATTGACAGCTTGAAATGAAATAACCTGACCTTCTGTGCAATTTGGGAGTATTACACCATTGTCATTGGCTAGAAGTTCTGGTTTGCGCATTTTGAAATTTATAACTCGGGATTTAGACTTGCTTAACATTTTACCATTAATATTTTTAAGGCTTTTCCCAATAATTAGTTCATAGCTGTCTTCAAGTCTTTCAGAAGGAATAATTTTAATGTTATTGTCAACAATAATGTATTTTAAATTTTCGATTCCTTTGATATCAATTATTCCATCTAATAATTGGTCTTCTTTTATTGGATCCGAGAAAATCACATTTACATATTGTTCGGGAAATTGTTTTACTTGTAAATCAATTATTTTAAATTCATTATAAGGAGGTATCTCGAGTTCAATTTTTCCATAACTTTTTGATGCAATGGGATCTCCATCATATTGTATTTTAAGTGTTTGTTCATGATTTGTACGTGTAATGTCGTTAATGGATAGGATGTAAGTGTTTTCATTTTGATCTTCAATATTAAAATCAATTTCTTCACCATCAATGGTTGTGTTTATACATTTTTTTATATTTTCGATGGATTCAGTATCATTTAATTTAATTTCACAAAAGACATCTTGTTTTTTTAAACTATTACGATCTGTAGTAATAACTTTTTCTATATTTAAATTAATTATTTGATGTTTTGTATGTACCTTAAAGATGAACTCATCTACGTCTTTATTAATGTCTTTAGAGACCTTACCTAAATCAACAACGACGTAATATTCGGTTCCTGAAGCAAGAGGCTTTTCAGGTTTAAATTCTATAATATTGTCATCTTTCCAAGTTACTGAACCTTTGATGTGTGGATATATTTTTATTATAGAAGTCTTTTTCTTTTTTACGTTTTTCATAAACTCAGTAGTAAATTGGACTGCTATAACATCATTTTTTGATATGACATCTGTTGTGTATGCTTTTATATGATCTTTGAATAGAGCAGGGTTTGATACTTTAAACTCTTTATCAAAATTTATCATACTAATAATTACAATAGTTACAGTTGCAGCAAGAACAATTCCTGCTATCCAATAGATGGTTTTTACTCCTTTCATAATAATATCTTTTTATTTAATAGATGGTTGATACAAATTTAAATAATAATAACTAATAATTCTTATCAATATTATAAATAGGAGCAACAAAAGATAAAAAGATATCAACATTGTTGATATCTTTATTAATTGTATCAATTAATAAAATTTTTGTGCCTTGTTTCTTATGTATTATATTTGTTTTTTAGAAAAAAGAATAAATAAATGTTCTTATATATTTGTACAAATTTTATTTATGAAAAATATATTGTCATTTTGCAGAAATCTTATTCTGAAAGTTGCTGATTGGTTTTACAAACCTTTTAGACAATATATTTCACAAGTAACTTTTAGGTATGGATTTACAGGAGGACTAAATACCGCTTTAGATATATTTTTGTATTTTGTTTTTTATAATTTTGTTTTTAAAAAACAAATACTGGATATTGGATTTTATGCAATAACTCCTCATATTGCTGCATTTATAGTAGTATTCCCAATAACTTTTACAACAGGTTTTTTATTAGCTAAATATGTAACTTTTACCCAATCAGAATTACGAGGAAGGAAACAATTATTAAGATATGGGATTACTGTCACAGGATCTATAATATTGCATTATATTTTGCTCAAAATATTTGTCGAAGTATGCTATATATGGCCTACTATATCAAAAATAATTACGGTTTCTATTGTTGTAGTATATAGTTATTTTATGCAAAAGCACTTTAGCTTTAAAGTTACAAAAACAGAAAACAGAAAACAAAAATATGTTTTCTGAAATCTGTTTTTGTTTTCTTGGTTTCGTTATCAACTACTTCCAATTATTAACATCACCTGAACCAGGAATGTCAATATATAAATCAGGATTTCCTTTATAAGTTACATTTCCACTACCACTAATATAAACATCTAAAAGAGTTTCTACCCACACTAGTGAATTTCCACTACCTGAAATATCAATATATGTTTCTTCTGTATATAAGTCAAATGAATCAATATCTCCAGATCCAGAAATTCTTATTGTATGTATAGAAGATGTACCATAATATTCTATATCACCCGAACCTCTTATTGTTGTTTCTGTATTATTGGCTACAATTCCTGCATTCATATTTCCAGATCCATTAATAGTTGTTTCTATCTTATTGCAGATAATGTTTTCTATTATAATATCTCCAGATCCATTAATCGATACATTTAGGGTATTATCTGACTCAAATTCATCAAAGACATATATATCACCTGAGCCATCAATCTTAATTGAACAAAGTTCAGGCATATAAAACACAACTTTTGCCACATCGGTAGGGATTACATTGATACGTGGTTTATAATTTACTTTAGCTATATTTCCAAAAGGTTCGATCATAATTAATTTAGCAATATTTTCTTGAGCAACAATAACAACTCTAAATGTATCAGATGGTACAATTTCTACATCTAAAGAGCCATCAAGTTCTATTCCGGTTACTGATTCTATATCAACATCTATAGAAATAGAATTTCCATAACCTCTTATACTTCCATGATCGTAATAACATGCATTTAATGATATCATTAAACTTATTCCTAAAAACGCGATAATAATAATTCTTTTCATAATTTTCTTTTTAATATTTATATCTTTAAAATTTTCCGATTTTTAATTTTATTCCTGCATTTATTCCTCTCATAATTGATGGGTTAATTACTGATTCTGAGTTTGTGTTTGAGTAAATAAGGTATATGTCAGAAGTATATCGATAACTTATCCCTGCAGAAATTCTAAAAAATCTAGTCATATTCAATTGAACTTCAACGCCTGGTTCGAGAACTAAATAAGCGTAATGATTTTCTGCATAACAATCATCATAATAATTATTATAAAGATCATAATATTGAGTTTTAATATAAGATATACTTCCAGCTCCTACAGTTAAAGGAAAAGTAACATTTATTGGTTTATTCCCAAATACATTTGCAGCAATATGCAATCCTCCATAACCTCCTGTATACATATAGCTTTCATTTTCAAGATTTAAGTCAGGAACAGGATTAGTAATGTATCCTTTGCCAATAATCCCTAATTCTATAGTATGATCAATTACCCATGCTGCATGAAAACCTGTGATTATAGCTGGACGATCAACTATTTGTGTATATCCAAATTCAAATCCGGCATATCCACCATGTGTAATTTTTTGATCTTTACTAAATAATGTTTCTATTTGATTATTTTCTCGCTCATTTTTATTGCTCACTTCTTTTTGAGAATAGATATTGCCTATTGATGTAAAGAATAAAGCAACAATTGTTAAAATTTTAAATTTTGTTTTCATAGTCATATTAAATTTTTATTACAATAATATGACAACCAAAAGTTATTTTACCCCTATATAAATTAAATAAAAAATAAATATGCCTATTATGTGTCTGATAACCAAACAAATAATGTCAATAAGACAAGAGTGTTTTTTAATAATATTGAAACTAATAATTTACTAAACAGAAGTTTGTTTTATTACAGTAAATGAAATATCAGATTCTAAAACCAATCTGAAAACCTGACCAAATATATGCTCTATGGAGTTTGAATTGTTGATCAAACATTACATTTCCATTTGGGATAGTACTTACAAAAGTTATTGCATCATCCGAAAGGTTATTTGTATTTACCATATTGATATTTCCACCTGCATATATGGTAAATCGTTTAGATATAGAAAAATTTAAATTTAATTGAAGACTGGACAAAATGTTAATATTATGATTAAATATTCCGTTTTCAAAAACTTGAGAAGCGGTTAAGTCGTAGTTTATTCCAAACATTTTCCAAACATGAAAATATGATCCAAACCCGTAACCTAAAGTTATATCAGGTTCATTATCAGGACGCAATCCGACACTGATAATATTGTAAAACTTCGACATTCCTGTCTTAAATTTAATATTGCTAAATAAATCAGAATTTAATGAATAATCCAGATGTATAAAACCATTTTTTATGAAACTCAATACCCCAATTGTTGTTCCAGTAACAGTATCTGCAAAATTAATAAGTCCTAACTGCAAGGAGTTTTGATAAGAAGAAATATTAAAAATACCTAATTGAGGGGCATTATTAATCTTATTACTATTCATTAAAATCGAATACTGAAACTTATTATTAATGTTAGAAAAATTTGAGCCAATAGCAAATTGAGGACCGATAGCAGAGGAACAACAAATATTTACTAATCCAATTTGTGTTCCTAACAAACTATCAACAACAACATTTACTGGTGCCAATTGGAATCCTCTGTGTTTTGCTCTTACAATATTTCCTCCGCTCGATAATTGAAAACCTTTAAAATTTCCCCAACTTATATTTAAAAGACCGGATATTTGCATTCCTCTGCACAAACCTTTGCAATTATTTGAAAGAAAGCTACATTGCAAGCCTGAAACTTCTCCGCCTACAAAGTTTGCTAAACCTGAAAACTGGAATCCATGTAAATCATATCTAATAACATTTATTCCAACTCCTATTTCTGAGCCGTAAATCTCTCCAACATAACCTGCCACTATATTATATGATCTATGATATCTATATAATCCACTTTGCTCATTGTAAGTCCCAACTCCCGGGATTACAGAAAATTGAATATTTCTATCGATTAATACTCTTCGGTTTTGACTAATATTCTTTTGTTCATTACCAACCACAATATTTGTTACCCAATGATTTTCTATTGTAGAATTTTTATCTTTTGCTGAAGAAGGCATGTATGTATAATCTACTCCCTCAGTTGAATATAATCCAATTTTAAGTCTTTCGTCCTTTGATGGGATTGTTGTTTTGTAACCTATATATCTAGGTTTATTAATGAATAAAGTAACACTATCATTTAATGTATTAGCTTTAAAGGAGAAAAATCCTGTTTCATTTGTATAAAATTGATACCCACATGTTTCTATTGTTACACTATCTAAAGGCATCCCATTTGTCGCATTTTCGATTATTCCATATACTCTAAATGAATTTGATTTATTTTGTTTATTAAAATTATTATCTGGTTTAATTATGACATAATTCCCCTCTATTATTAATTCAACATCTTTACCCAATATATATGATAGGATTTCTTTTAAGCTTTTATTTCGTTTACATAAATATATCTCTGTTTTAATTTGAAAACTCTTTGTATTGTATGAAAATCTAATGTTTTCCTGTGTCTCAATTATTGATAATGCTTTTATTGGATTTATATAACCCTGACATATTGTTATTTCTGTATCTGGTGTGATTCTTTGTGCAGAGACACAATAAAAAGAAATTACAAAAACAAGAATAAATATGTATTTAAATTTCCGCATCCTCAATAACAACAACTCCATTTTTCCTGCTTGTCTTTATATCTAAAGTTAATTCTAAAATTCTAAGAACCTCATCTAGAGATTTGTTCTCAAATCTTGTATTTAAACTAATATTATCAGTATTTTTAAGTTGCAATTCAACATCAACTCCATAAACTTTAGATATTGTCGATGCTATTTCACTTATACTTGAATTATTAAAAGAAATTGTTTTTGTTATCCAAAATATATCATTTGTAGTTTCAGTATTTTCAAGATTATATCGTTTAGATTCTATATTTATAACTAATTTTTGACCATTACTAATTCTACTTTCAAGATTAATTTGTGGATATTTTACAAGGACAATTCCTTCTGTAACGCTAATTTCAACAATATTTGATTTTTCAATTGCTTTAACATTGAATTTTGTCCCTACTACAGTAATGTCTATACCTTTTGTTTGTACAACAAACTTATTTTGTTTATCAATATGCTCAACTTCAAAATATGCTTCTCCCTCAAGCTTAACAGTACGATTCTTCTCAAAGGTATCAGAATATGAAATTTTTGAATTATGATTTAATGTAATGTTTGATCCATCTGCTAATTGAAAAGATTTTAAATTTTCTTGTGTTGATTTAATAATGATAGTATTTTGAATAGAATCTGATTGAAGTTTAAAAATAATAGATGGTATAGCAATAATAAGAATTATGGCTGCTGCAGTTAAGGTAAAAAGTTTGAACTTTCTTAAATTAGTACTTTGTTTTATCCTTTTGTTTACTGAGCTTAAAGCTTTTTCTGTATTATAAAAATAATCTTGATTTTCAGTGCTAACCCATATTTGTTTTATTTTTTCAAATTCATTTCGATTACCTTCATTAAGCCAATTCTTGATAAGTTCTATTTCTTTCTTATCAGCTTCTCCTGCAAGATATTTTGCAATGAGATTATAATCAGGTATGTTATTTATGTCCTGCATCTGTATTAATTGACAACAAAATTACTAAAAACCCCTATTTCAAAATTATAATTAGCTAAAATATATATCATGATAATAATAATAATTAATTCACTCTTATTAAGATTCTTTCTTAAGAACTTAAGTGCTTCTCCCATATGATTTTCAACTGTTTTCACAGATATATTAAGTCTTTCAGCAATTTCTTTATATTTTAACCCCTCAATTTTCGAAAGTTTGAATACTTGTTTTCTTTTATCAGGGAGCTTATCAATTGTTTGATTTATTTTATTTATAACTTCTTCATGAAATAGTGAGTCATTTGATTCAACATTGATGTTCTCTGCTTTTTCATATTCAATATATTTATTCTTAACCTTTTCATGCTTATGAAGATTATAAACTGAATTCCTTACAGAAGTAAATAAATATGTTTTTATTGATGAATGAACAGTAAGTTTTTTTCTATTAATCCATATCTTAAAAAAAATATCCTGTACGATCTCTTCAGCATCTGTGGGAGAGCAAGATAGATATACTGCAAAACGACATAAATCTTGATAATACTGGCGAAATAACTTGTCAAATTCGGCTTTATTGCCAGATTTTATTTGATTAAATATATCGATGATACTTGTATTCAAGTGTTTTATTAACAAAGATATTATTAAATTATTTTATATAAGAGATTTTTAGTTAAAAGAATGTTATTTATTATTAAATTGATTGTTAAGATATTTGAAAGGTAAACTGATATCAAAATAAAGTTCTTTAATTTTCTTTTCTCCTTTTTTTACATTTTGTGATTTTTGATCTATACTTAATTTATCACAATTCCCAATAAGTGCTTGTCTGGATGCTTGAAGTCCCAATTCACTTAATATCTCATATTCGTCAGAAACATTAATAACTTTAAATGCTGTTTTCTGACTTTTGCCATCTCCACTAAAATATATTGTTCTAATTAAACCATAATATAGCATAGCATATTTCTCCGACATTTCAATTTCGCCTAATTGATGATAACAAACTAACATCTTGAATATAAGTTTTGTATTTATTGGGTATTGTAACAATATCTCTTTTCCAATTGGTATAGCTTCGTTGTAATGTTTATCAAAATATAATGTGTAAAATTCTTCTTCTTTTTCATGACGACCATATGGATTATACATGTCTGTATAAACATATCCATAATACAAATATTTAAAATCTTCTTGTGTTAATGTAGAATCAAATACCATATATTTTTCGAGCAAGTATGGATAATATAAATAAGAAAGGCTATCTGTCGTTTTGCTTTCAATATCTTCCATATCTATTTCTATCGGTTTTTGAGATAAAGCAGTTAAACTTATAGCTGCTATAATTATTGTAAGATATTTTTTCATGTAATTATTTTTTATAAAAACGCGATTAATGTAAACTTATTTTTTTAATTGTAAAAATATCAAATTTTAAAATTGTTTTTATTGTTTTTTTATTATTTATACAATAAAGATAAAGTTAAATTCAGATAAAAGTATTTTTGTCATAAAGTGTTAAAACCCTTTCAAATTGCTCGATAATTTATTTAATTTGTAGTAAATATCTTTATTATGAAAAAACTATTTATTCTTTTTAGCTTGATTATCTTATATTTTTGTCTTTATGGACAGAAAAAGGAATTGAATCATGATGTATATGATTCTTGGAATAATATAGCTGATGTTCAAATAAGTAATAATGGAGAATATACTACTTACCAAGTTAATCCTCAAAAAGGTGATGGGAAGCTATTTGTTTATAATAATAAGGAGTATAAAATAAAAGAGTTTGCCAGAGGCTATTTACAAAAGTTTTCTCCTTCTGGATTATTTATAATTTTTAAAGTAAAACCTCAGGAAGATACAATTCGCAAGTTAAAAATAGCTGAAAAGGATAAGGAAGATTATCCTAAGGATAGTTTGTTTGTTTACTCAATTCTAAATGACTCAATTTGGACTTTTTCACGCGTTAAAAGTTATCAAATTGCAGATGAAGAGTCTGATATTATTTGTTTTTTACATGAAAAGGAAATAGAAAAAGAAGAAGTATCTGATAGCATAGGAAATCAACAGGAAACAGATAGTCTGGAAGTAGAAAAGAAAGATTTTGATGGAACTAAACTGGTTTTGGTGAATCCTGTGTCTCGAAAAATAGCAGAATATGAGAATGTCTCAGAGTATATATTAGCAGAAAATGGTGCATATATGCTTTATAAAAGCGAAATAAAGGATACCGTTGATTCAGTATATGTTTATCTTATAAATACGCTTACTTTCGAAAAACAGCTTGTTTTAGCTAATCAAGCGTATGTTAAGGGCTTGGCCTTTGACAAGGATGCCACTAAGTTTGCATTTTATTACTCGACAGATACTGTTGAGGAGAAAACCTGGCAAATAAAGATTAGAGAATCAAAAAACGAAGATTTTATTGAAATCTCCAATACAGATGTTGAGGGTATCCCAGATGCTTGGAAGATATCAGAAAATTACAGTCTAAGTTTTACTGAAGATGGTGAAAAACTATATCTGGGAACTAGCTTTGTTATTCCGGAAGTTGAACAAGACACTATTCCTGACGATGAGATTGCAAAACTGGATATATGGAGTTGGAATAATGGTAGAATTATGCCGCATCAGTTGAAAAAACTCGAGGATGATAAGAAGAAAACCTTTGCTGCAGTATATAATTTTAGTGATGAGAAAGCAACACAATTAGCTGATAGTACTATGGATGTTGTAAGCTTGAAAACAAAGAGCCAACACAATATAGTTTTAGGATACACTCATATACCATACTTAGAAAGGATTCAATGGAGTATGGACACGTTTAGAGATTATTTTATTGTTAATACTATCACTGGAAAAAGAACACAAATAGCTCAAGATTTCAATGGATCAGTATCATTAGCACCAGAAGGAAAGTTTGCTGCTATTTATGACAAGATGGATTCTACTTGGTATGTATATGACGTATTGCAGAAGATATCTTATCCTTTAACTAATGAACTTGAAGTTGATTTTTATAATGATGAGAGTGAGATTCCTATGTTGCCATCGCATTGGGGGATGGCCGGCTGGCTAAAAAATGATAGAGCTGCTGTAGTGTATGATAAATATGATATGTGGTTGTTGACTTGTGGAAAAAATGGAAATGCAAAGAACTTAACAAATGGTTTTGGTCGTAAAAATGATATCGTTTTAAGATATGTTAAAACAGATAATGATGCAATTTATATTGATGATAACAAGAAAATACTAGTACGTGGCTTTAATAAGGAAACTAAAGATGCTTTATTATACTATTTAGATATTAAATCAGGTAAATTAGATTTATTGATTCAGGTACCGTATAGTATTAGTAGCATTATTAAAGCAGATGATACAGAAAAATATATTTACGCAAAATCAGACTTTAATACATATCCTGATAGATATATTGTAAAAAATAATGAAGATTGGAGTAATGTCAAAAGAATTTCAAATGCTAATCCTCAACAAGATAATTACTTTTGGGGAAGTGTTGAGCCGTATGAATGGACAGATTTTGATGGTAATACTGTAGATGGTCTTTTATATAAACCCGAGAATTTTGATCCTGAAAAGAAATACCCGATGATTGTTTATTTCTATGAAAAATATTCTGATCATTTACACGCTCATTATACTCCAAAACCTAGTAGATCAGTTATTAGTTTCCCTTTATTTCTAAGCAAAGGATATGTAATTTTTATTCCTGATATTCATTATAAAACAGGACAACCAGGTAAAGATGCATATAACTCTATTGTTAGTGGTACATACTCATTGATTGAAAAAGGGTTTATTGATAAAGACAGGATTGGAATTCAAGGTCAAAGTTGGGGTGGTTATCAAGTTGCTTATTTGGTTACTCAGACAGATCTTTATGCATGTGCTATGGCAGGAGCTCCTGTTAGCAATATGACAAGCGCTTATGGTGGAATAAGAATGGCTAGTGGTCAAAACAGGATGATGCAATACGAAGAAGGGCAAAGTAGGATAGGAGGTACACTTTGGGATGCACGAGATGAATATATTGTAAATTCTCCATTGTTTTTTGCCGATCAGATAAATACACCACTTTTAATAATGCACAACGATGGGGATGGGGCTGTACCATTTTCACAGGGTGTAGAGTTGTTTTTAGCAATGAAAAGACTCGGTAAACCCGCATGGTTATTAAATTATAATGGAGAAGCTCATAACTTAAAAGGTCGTGCAAATTGTAAGGATCTTAGTAAAAGAATGACAGACTTTTTTGATTATTATTTAATGGATAAAGAAGCTTCTAATTGGTTTATAGACGAGGTTCCTGCTATTTATAAAGGAAGATATTAAGAGTTGTCTTTATGAAAATAAAAACACCTGAGTTGAGAACTCAGGCGTTAGTATTAACCCTAATCAACCATGAAAAAGAGAAAAGTAATAAATTATTACTTTAATTATATAACTCAAAAAGATTGCAATTTGTTGCAGCAAAATGTTTAAAATATACAAATAAATATTTAAATCAAACTAAACTACGTTTAATTGTTACATTAAGTGCATTTATGAAAAAAACATTTTTTGTTCTACCATTATTTTAATGGGTAATACTTTACAATATTTATAGTTCTCAGAAGAATTGACCAAATATTTCGAGTTCCTAAACAGACAAATTAAGCTCAGAATTGGATTCGAAGCGCTTAGCGTTGGCCATGAAGAACCACCGTTGTGAACTGCGAAGCACTCACGAATACCATAAAAAATAAAAATAATTGTGAGTAATTTTGAAACAATTAGAACTGTTGCAACGTTCCGAAAGCTTTCGGAATATCCCGCTTTGCTTACAGTTCTTTTGATTCAAAAGAGCGGGCTGAACGGCGTGACCCTCATGAGCGTAGCGAATAACGATTGATTCTTCTTGATTTCTTTGTTCCTTTCTTAATCAAGTAAGAAAGGAAGACAACTAATTAGCATAAATGATAGTGATTTTTGATAATGCAACAATTCTTTCCACTAAATTACTTCGTGAGGTCTAAAG
>CAYUWD010000088.1:0-16070 GCA_964448235.1 uncultured Bacteroidales bacterium
TAATTCTAAAATCGAATAATTTAAAAACAAAATTATTTACTTGCGGATTTTAGGTTATTAATAATATGTAATAAAACCTTGTTTTTTAAACTAAAATATATATACATTTTTAGTGTTTTATATAATTTTTTTCATTGATTTAAACTTTTTTTTTGTAAGTTTGTTTAAATCAAAAAAATATGGCAAAAAATATTATAATTCTACTATTATTTACAATTATTTCCTCTACAGTAAGTCTTTTGGGACAAAGCCAACCTAGACCAGCAATTGATTTCACGTTGACTTCGACAGAAGGTCTTGAAGTAAACCTATTTGAAGAAATGGAAAATCAAAAAACAGTTTTATTGAACTTTTTTTATACTGATTGTGGTAATTGTGTTCTTGATGCTCCAATTTTTGATTCAATATATCAACAATTTGGATCTGGAACAGAAGAGCTTCTTGTTTGGGGAATTGCTAATCCATATTCTAGCGACGAAGAAATAGTAGAATTTATTCAAGAAACTGAAATCACCTACCCGTGTTTTCCAACCCACAGTTCTGATGACGTATTTTCATTATATGACATATTATATACACCTCAAATCTATATTATTTGTAATTACGAAGTTTCAGAATCTATTTCACACTTTGAAATAATAGAAAATCTTAACTATTGTTTTCCAACTAAAATTAATAAAATTGAGATGTATCCTGAAATATTCTCAAAAGGAAATAAATTATATATAAATAATATTCTAAATGAAAAAACAACAGCTACAATATATGATATTACAGGACGTCTCATTAATAAAGAAATAATTCCTGCCAAACAAAATATTATTATCAATAATCTAAAGACAAATAATATGTATATTATAAATTTAGTTAGTCAAAATGGAGAAAAACAGACTAAAAAAATATTATTACGATGAGATATTTTAGAATTTCTATCTATTTTTTAATCTTTACCTCTATTTTTATTTCCTGTGAGACAATTTATAATTATGATCTTAGTGTAAGTGGGCTTGACTCATTACCTGCAACAAAATCATGTATTTTAAAACATCTGCCTCATTCCTTAAATGCAAACCCAGGCAAACAAGGCTATCAAATTCAACTCATTACAAATGATTTTGACAATTATGAAACAGAAATTATTGATTCTCTAATATCTGATTCAATTTACATTGACAGTTTATATGTTTTGGTATTCAAAATAATTGCCACTGATCCTTATGATGAAATCTCAGAATTTGATGTACAAAAATTCTATTTTGAAGACTGATGCAAACTCAACCATTTGTTTTAAGGTTTCTGCCCCACAAATAACTGAAATTATTCCTATGAGAAGGATGTCAATTAAGTTGTGTAATTGGTTTATATGGCTTCTAGGATCTTCTATAGTGCCAAAAATACTTACTAGTTTATTGTCTGTATTCATAATGTATAACTATTTGATTATCAATACAATATACAAATAACTATTGACATAAACAACTATAAATCAGACATTTTCATAAGAAAAAAAGTATGCGTTTGCCCTGTTATACTATATACAGTAGCTAATTATTAAATTATTTTTTACTATATTTGTAGACAAACGTATTATTTGTTACGTACTTTTAAGCATAATTTGAACCAAAACAAATTACTATGAAATCACAAATTAGAATTATTGGAATTTTACTATTAGTATTATGTACATTTTCAGCAAACTCTCAAAATTGGGATGAAATTATTAAAACCACTGCTTCGGATCGAAATGCCAGTGATTTTTACGGAAGATCTGTTGCAATTGATGGAGATTATGCAATAGTTGGCGCCTGGGGCGAAGATGAAGATGTTGCAGGAGCTAACACTAAACTTGAATCAGGTTCTGCATATATTTTACATAATGATAACGGGACATGGTCAGAAATACAAAAAATTGTTGCCTCTGACAGAGCTGTTGGTGATAATTTTGGGTATGCTGTAGATATCAGTGGAGATTATGCTATTGTTGGCGCATGGAAAGAAGATCATGATGAGATAGGAAATTCTCCAATGAGTGATGCAGGTTCTGCATATATTTTCTATAATGATGGTTCATCATGGATAGAAACACAAAAAATTGTTGCCTCTGATAGATTTGATGGTGATTATTTTGGACAGTCAGTTGCAATTGATGGTAATTATATAGTAGTTGGTGCATTTAATGAAGATGAAGATGCATCAGGACTAAACTCATTAAACAATGCCGGTTCAGCATATATTTTCTTTAACTCAGGGGTCATTTGGAGCGAACAACAAAAAATCGTTGCTTCTGACCGATCTGCTGCAGATTATTTTGGATTTGATGTTGATATTGATGGAAATTATATAATTGTTGGAGCATATGCAGAAGATGAAGATGCAACCGGTATTGGAGGGACATTATTAGAAGCAGGGTCTGCATACATATTTGAAAATACAGGAATGTGGAATGAACTTAAAAAGATTATTGCAAGTGATAGAGCTCCCGGTGATTTTTTTGGTTATTCTGTAGCAATAAATCTTCCAGTTGCAATTGTTGGAGCATATGCAGAAGATGAAAACGCTGCAGGAACTAATACCCTATCTAGCGCTGGATCTGCTTATGTATATGTTGATGCAATACTTCCTTTAGGGAATACTGAAGCGGTAAAACTAGTAGCATCTGACAGAGAAGCTGATGACAGATTTGGTTATGATGTAGCAATTAATGGAACAAACATAATTGTCGGGGCATATTTTGAAGATGAAGATGAAAACCAAGAAAATGAATTGTTACAAGCAGGCTCAGCATATATTTTTGATATACCAGGAACAGAACAACAAAAAATCGTTGCATTAGATAGAGAAAGCGCTGACTATTTTGGTTGTGCTGTAGGAATCAGTGGAGATTATATAATTTCCGGTGCTCAGCTTGAGGATGAAGATTCCGATGGAAATAATACCAGACCTGAAGCCGGATCTGCATACATTTTTGAAAACTGTCGAGAAATAAATGTATCTCAAGTTTCTGATATTATAGATGGTGGGACTTTTGATTTTGGCGATATAGAATACGGTAGCAGCAGTGCAGAGCTTACTTTTACAATTGAAAACACAGGTTGGGATGATTTGATTCTTGATGGTAGTCCTATAGTTGAAATTTCAGGCGTAAATGCTGCAGATTTTACTATTAATCAATCAGCAACAACAAGCCCTGTTGCTCCAAGTGGATCAACGACCTTTACAATCACATTTACACCATCAACTACAACATTACATACTGCAGAAATAAGTATTTCAAATAATGATACAGATGAAAATCCATATAATTTCACAATTACCGGAACAGGAGTAAAAATTCCCCAAACTATAACATTTAATCCTTTAGCAACAAAAACTTATGGAGATGCTGATTTTATAGTTTCAGCAACTGCAAGTTCAGGTTTAGATGTTGTATTTACAAGCTCTGACAACAACATAGCAACTTGTACTGGAACAAACGGAACAACTATCACTATTGTCAATGCCGGAACATGTGATATTTATGCAAATCAACCTGGGGATGCTATTTACGAAGCCGCTCCTCAGGTATCACAGACACTTCTAGTAAATCCCAAAGATATCGAAGTTACTGTTAACGCTGGTCAGACAAAAGAATATGGTGATTCTGATCCTGTTTATACTTATACCGTAACAACAGGCAGTCTTGAAACCGGAGATAATTTCACAGGAGCTTTGACAAGAGTTACAGGCGAGGCTGTTGGATTTTATGAAATTCAGCAAGGAACATTAAGTGCCGGAGCAAATTACAATCTTACTTACGTTTCTGATGATTTTGAAATTACAGAGCGAATAATTTATGTTACAGCTGATGAGGGACAAAGTAAAGAAACAGGACAATCTGATCCAGGCTTAACATATTCTTATACCCCTGAATTAATTGGAGGAGACTCATTTAGTGGAGCTTTAACAAGAGTATCAGGAGAGGATATTGGATTTTATGCAATTTTACAAGGAACTTTAAGCTTAAATGCAAATTATATAATTGATTATACCAGCAAGGATTTTGAAATAACTCCAAAACATATTACTGTTACTCCAAATCCTGGATTATCTAAAGTATATGGTACATCAGATCCAATATTAACATATACATATAGTCCTGCTTTAGGTGGTGGGGATAGTTTTACAGGAACTTTAAGTCGTGAGTCGGGAGAAGACGTGGGATTATATGCAATTACTCAAGGTTCGCTAAGTGCTGGAAGTAATTATATACTTACTATTGAAAGTGAAAATATGGAAATTACTGCAAAACCAATTACAATAACTGCTAATAATATGCAAAGTAAGATGTATGGTGATTCAGATCCAACATTTACCTATGTACAAGGCGGAGTATTAGAGTCAGGAGACTTTTTTACAGGAGAACTAAGTAGAGAAGTTGGCGAAAATGTGGGTTTTTATGCAATAACACTAGGAACTTTAAGTTTAGGCTCCAATTATAATATAAGCTTTACATCAGCTGATTTTGAGATTACAGTTAAAAGTTTAATGGTAATACCTGATTCAGATCAAACTAAAGGATATGGTCAAGCAGATCCTGTTCTTACATTTACAACAACATCTCCAATAGCAACTTGGGACACTTGGTCTGGAGCCCTTTCAAGAGAAGCAGGTGAAAATATTGGCAACTATGAAATAAATCAAGGAACACTTACTCTTAACTCAAATTATAATATTTCTTTCTGGCCAGTTGCTGTTAATTTTGAAATTACAAAACAAACAATTACTGTTACTGCAGACGCTGACCAATCAAAAGAATATGGAGAAGCAGATCCTACATATACATATACATATGTCGGGACTCTTGCTAGCGGAGACAACTTTACAGGTTCTTTAAACAGAACCTATGGTGAAAATGTTGGCACATATAATATAAATCAGGGTAGCCTTTGGATAAGTTCAAATTATATTATTAACTATGTTGGTGATGTTTTTGAAATCACCACCAGAGCTATAACTGTAGATGCAGATATTGACCAAACAAAAGTATATGGAAATGCTGACCCTGCTGTGTATACATATACTGTTACCGGCACACTTGTTGGTGGTGATGATTTTACTGGTTCATTAAGCAGAGTTACTGGCGAAGAAGTAGGAAGTTACACAATTCAACAAGGTTCTCTTGCGCTCAACAGTAATTATACAATTACATATAATCCTGCTAATTTTGTAATCACAGCAAAAAATATTACAGTAACTGCTGATGCAGGACAATCAAAAGAATATAATGATCCTGATCCTGCAGAGTATACATACACTATTACAACAGGTGCTCTTGTTGGAGGAGATAGTTTTACCGGAGCTCTAATACGTGAAGCTGGGGAAGGAATAGGCACTTATGAAATTCAGCAAGGTACGCTAGACGCAGGAACAAACTACAACTTAACATATGAAAGTGATTATTTTGAAATTACTACAAAAAACATCACAGTAACTGTTGATCCGAATCAAACAAAAACATATGGTGAAACCGATCCTGCAGAATATACTTATACATATTCCCCTGCCCTTTTTGGAGAAGATAGTTTTATAGGTGCACTAACTCGTGAAGCTGGAGAAAATGCTGGAGATTATGAAATTCAAATCGGTAGTTTGCAATTAAGTTCCTTATACAATATAATTTATGAAAGTGATGTTTTTGTAATTTATAAAGCTGATCCTATAATTACTTGGGATAATCCGACTGATATATATTACCCTAATGCTTTATCACCAACTCAGTTAAATGCTGTTGCTGATGTTCCTGGAATATTTACATATAATCCAATCGAAGGAACAGTACTTGAAATTGGAGATAATCAGGAACTTACATGTGAGTTTACTCCTGACGATATTACAAATTATAATATTGTTTCAGCTAATGCATATATAAATGTTTTACTTGGTAGTAAAGTTGAATCTTATTATACAGATTTAAAAGTTTACCCAAATCCAACAAGAGAAAACTTGTTTATTGATTTTGGAGAACCAAGTGAAGCTAATATCAAAGTAGTTGACATTACTGGTAAAGTTGTTGTTGAGAAAACTACAAATAGTTCAATTGAGACTCTGGATATGAGTGAATTGCCAATGGGAGTTTATATTTTAAACATCAGTTTGGAAACGAGCGATAACATAATTATAAAAAGAGTGGTGATGCAGTAAAAACATATTTAACGTAATATACTTTCTTAAAAAATCTAAATGATTGGAAAGATAATCCTGATAGAAAACCTTTAGTTTTACGTGGAGCCAGACAAGTTGGAAAAACAACGCTGGTGAAGATTTTTTCTAATCAATTTGACCATTTTATTTATCTTAATCTTGATAAAGTATCAGATAAAAACATTTTTGAAAAGAATGATAATCTTGATAAAATTATACATATACTTTTTTATAACAGTGGAATTTCGCAAAGTACTTTAGAGAGGGTCTTGATTTTTATTGATGAAATTCAAAATTCTTCAAATGCAATAAAACTATTAAGGTATTTTTATGAAGAAAGAAATGAATTGTTCGTTATTGCTGCCGGTTCCTTATTTGAAACAATTATTAATAGGCAAGTAAGTTTTCCTGTTGGACGTGTTGAATATCTTTTATTAAAGCCTTTTAGTTTTTGTGAATATTTAGATGCGATACAACACACAAATGCTTTGAATGCCATAAACGAAGAAGTTTTCCCGGACTATGCACATGATAATCTGATAGAACTTTTTAATGAGTATTGTCTTAGCTGTTATACATTTAATACAATTATTTATGACACGGAGGGGCAAATGTCCATAACCCCACATCTGCTATTCAGTAGATGTGGAGTTATGATATTAATATAATGCGTTTTTGGCGAGATTTTTTGGTGACTGAGACTCTCGAAGTTAAAATCATGCCAAAAATTACCATTGCTCACCTATCTTTTTCTGCATATATAAATGGTATTGGCTAATAAAGTTTCTTGCGAACAGATACAATTTCTTATTTATCGGGATTTATTGTTTTATATACGCACATTTTCTTGCCAAAAAACTCGTTATGAGAAATCTCGCAATAGAGAGAGGGGGTTATGATAAATAAAAAATCGTAAAGTTTGGTAAAAAATGAGTCATAAAGATAGGTTTGTTTAGTAAATTTTACTAAATTAGCAAAATGAAAGAAAGAATTAAAGAAATAATACTTGAGAATCAAAACTCAAAATTACCTAAAATAATTGAACGAGAGCTCAAAGTACCTATTGATAGCAATGTTATTATTAGCTTAATTGGTTCTAGAAGAAGTGGGAAAACCTTTTTGCTTTATCAAACTATCAAAAATATAATAGAGTCTGGTGTTTCTGAAAAAAATGTATTATTTATTAATTTTGAGGATGAAAGATTAAGTTTAAATTCTGAAAGTCTTGATTTGATTATTCAGGCTTATCAGGAGTTGTATCCGGAAATAGAATTAGAAGACACATATCTCTTTTATGATGAGATACAAAATATAGTTGGTTGGGAAAAATTTATCAGAAGGATATATGATACAAAAACTCGTAATATTTTCATTACAGGCTCTAACTCAAAGCTATTGAGTAGTGAAATTGCTACAGAACTGCGAGGTCGGACAATTACATATGTGGTTTATCCTTTAAATTTTAGAGAATATCTAAAATTTAACAATACAGAGCCGGTACTTTATCCTCAAAGCAATAAGAGTAAAATTATTAATTTGACTCATACTTATCTGACCAATGGTGCATTTCCCGAAATATTGAACATGGATAGTCGAACAAGAACCAAACTTTTGCAACAATATTTTAATGTTATGATATTTAGGGATATTGTAGAGAGATACAATGTGAGTAATATTGGAGTCTTAAAGTTTTTTATAAAAAAGATTTTTGCAAACTTGTCTAAACCCTTATCAGTAAATAAAATTTACAACGAGCTTAAATCTTTAGGCTATAACATAAGTAATAAATATTTATATGAATTTTCTGATCATTGTAACGCAATATTTTTAACTCAAAACATAAATAAATTCAATTTTTCTGAGATTAAGCAGGAAAAAAGCGAAAAGAAAGCTTATGTTATTGATAACGGCTTAATAAGTGCTATTGAATTTTCGATATCAAAGAATTTAGGGAAATTGTTGGAGAACCTTGTAGCTTTAGAGTTTTTAAAAAACGAAAAGAAAATATTTTATTTTAAGAATAATTACGAGTGCGATTTTATCGTTAAAGACAATAATAGTTTGCTACCTGTACAGGTGTGTTATGCTTTTTATGATAACGACACAAAAGAACGAGAAATTCGAGCATTGCATGAAGCATGTAAAGCAATAAACTCAAATACCGGAATAATTATTACATTTGATCATGAAGAAAATATTGTTTATAAAGAAATTAGCATCGAAATAGTTCCATTCTACAAATACTTTTTAAGTTGATTATATTAGATAAGTTGTTGAATACTGTTAAACATAAACGGTCAACCATTTTTAGACATTAACATTAACACCACCGATTACCGATTACCGTCCTACTGATCACCGATTACCAAAACACCGACTACTGATTATCGACATACTGATTACTGAAAACCGATCACCGACCTACCGATTACAGATTACTGAAACCCGACTAACCGTGAACCGAAAACAGAGAACTGATCAACCGATCAACCGTTTAACCAACATCCCGATTACCGAAAACCGAAAACTGAAAACCGATCACCGCTCAACTGATTATAGCTTAACTTCTTCATGAAAGACATTTCTTTCCTCATAGATTTTCATCGCTACAAATGCTATCAACTCTGCACTCCGCACTTGTTTTCGATATATCACATTTAAAATTGTTCAAAAAACTCACCAACTCTTAAAACCTTTTCGCTATTCTGACTATTAAAAAGTAAGTGTTCGAAATCTCTACGCTTATTATTTAAATTGACCGATTTTAGCATAGTGCTAACAGAGCTTTTTAATTCTGCCCAATTATTAATCCCGCATTTTACAGATAAAAATTGAAAGTCGGGACCGACCTGTGACAGCAAAAACATAACATCATAAAAGTCGCGACCTTTTTGCCTTGATAACATTGCCGAAATTTTCATTGAACATAGAATTTCATCTGGAGGTACTGGGTATGGAAAAAAGAAACCACAAGCCTGAATATTAACGAGTTTAGTTGAATATTCAAATTGTTGATCTTGACTTTCGATCTTAATTAGAAATCGTTCTTCTTTATGCCCAGATAAACCTAATTCAAATAAAAGTTCTGGAAAATAAATATTGCTGCGAAAAGCTTGTAGTTTGTCTGATTGCTTTGATCTTTCTTCAACTCTAAGACCATTACGCTTGAGAAACTGGATTACATTTTCGCACATTTCGTTAAATTCTTCTTGTGAAAAACCTGAACAATCAAAGTCTAAATCTTCAGAAAACCTATCTATTCCCTTTACTAAGCGCAGATTTGTTCCACCTATAAATGCGAGTTTTTTTACATATTTGGTGTTCGACAGAAAATCGAGGATTAACAACTGTAAATATTCCTTTATCATATACTTTTTATGAATAGGATTATTTCTAATCTTTGGTGAAAAAAAATTCTGGATGTAATCAAGTTGTATCATAAATCGTAAGCTTTAATAAATTTGTTTATCCGATTATCAAGTTCCTTTGTCGAAAACCTTGAAGAAAAATCACGTAAAGTGTCAATTTTTAATTCATCTTGTAAAAAATCTTCATCAAACCGTAAATCAGTAAAATCCCTTTCCGATTTATAAAACGGATATATATACAACAAATCAACAATTGCCTTTTCTGGCATAGCTATCTGTATGTTCCGCCCATCTTTTAAGGCTTTTATTTCATATCCAAAGAATTTATCTTCTTTTACAGTTTTGTAAGAATATTCAGCAAAAATATTTGTAAATTTTGAAGTTTTTAGAGTTGTAACACTGGAAATTTGAACAACTCCTTCGGGTATTATTCCATAAAACGATAAGGCCGTGTGCAGGCTAATATACGATGGCTTATAAATCCTATTGGCAAAGTAAAGTGCATATCCAGGAAATTCTAAATACTCTGGAAAAGAATAATAAGATTGCCGGAGTTTCACAAGTAGCCCCTTTTTTACCCACCTGGTGAGATTGTTTCTATCAAAGTCAGGCTGAAAAGCATACACCTGATTGATATTAAAACATGCCAAATCGAACATTCTTTTACGAAATTCTAAATAGTTCATTTTTATTTTATTTCTATTATGCAGCAAATATAGTGATTTATAGAAACAAAACCGAGAAATTTTGAAAATAGTTCTGACAACTGATTAACTGTTGAACCAACATCCCGATTACCTTCCTACCGATTACCGATTACCGTCCTACTGATTACCGATTACCGACACACCGATTACTGAAACCCGACTAACCGTGAACCGAAAACCGAGAACTGTTTAACCGATTAACTGATTAACCGAATAACTGTTCAACCGTTTAACCAACATCCCGATTACCGAAAACAGAGAACTGTTTAACAAACCTATCATTTATAGAAATACTCATAAGCTGGAATTACATTTATCTGTTTGCCATTTTGAAGAATAACATCACTTTGATTTAGTGTTATGATAGTAGCATTACTTAATTTAAAGAATTCCATAGCATCGACTAAAGCATCTATTTCACGATTACTATTTTCGACATTTAAGTCATAGCAGACTTGAACTAGTTGTTCGACTTTATTGTTTTTACAAACGACAAAATCACATTCCTTTCCATTTTCATTATAATAATATAAGTCTTTCTGGCGGCGGCGTAATTCCCAAAAAACAGCGTTTTCAAGTTTATGACCATTATCTTTATTAAATGAACTTGAAATAACATCTAATAAACCATTATCAATAAAATATATTTTACGTGGATTTACCAGTTGAACTTTATATGAGTATGCAAACTTTGGCATAAATTGAACTATGTATGACTGTTCGAAAAAACCAAAATATTCCATTATAGTTGCTGTGCTTTTAATACCTAAAATATTTCTTAGTTTTGTTGCAGTAATAAGATTTCCAACATTTGATGCCAAATATGTTATCAAACGTTTTAATGATTGTATATCTCTAATTTTATGTCTAACTGCGATATCTCTATATAGAATATCATTAATTAGTGCAGCATGTATATCTCGATTCTCAGTTTTTATAAATTCTGGAAATCCTCCAGTTTTTAGATACTCTGTTAAGCTCTTTTTATCTGCTATTTTCTCTTTAAACTCACAAAATTCTCTGAAAGAAAAAGGAAACATCTCTTTTGTAATATTACGACCTGTTAATTTTGTTCCTAATTCTTGACTTAAAAGTGAAGCGTTTGATCCGGTTACAACTACTTGATAAGATTCATCTAGTTTTTGTCGTATATATAATTCCCAGCCTGCAACAACTTGAATTTCATCAAAAAATAATATTTTACTTTTTTTATCCGAAATTATAGAATCTAGCAATGTAAAATCATTTAATTCAAAATTATAAAGCTTTGGTGTATCAAAATTAAGAAACAGATATTCATCATTTATCGAATTTATTAGTTGATGTAAAAGAGTACTCTTACCACATCTTCTAATTCCTGATATAATCAAAGCATAACTTGTAACACCTAAGTCTATATCAGCTAATACATGACGCAAATATCCCGATGACCTTTTATTTAAAGTCATTTGTTGCTGTTCCACTAATTCTTGTATTACAGATTGTTTTATCATAGTAGTAATGTATTTGTTTACAAATATAAGTGTTTATTCTAAATAAACAATAGTGTTCGTTATAAATGAAGTGTTTGGCTGATTATTTATTGTTCGCAATTTATTCTTCATTTTGCCCTTCTTGTTTGTAGTCAGACGCGACTAATGAATATTTCTCAAAGATTATCCCTTACTTTGTTTTGCAAATAATTGGAAAAATATGGAATCAAATTCCAAAAATTCTAATACCAATTTAATTACAATAGGCCGTATTGGAGAGCAGATTATTTTTCTGTTTATATGAGACAAAAAATATGCACAAAGCAGAGTTCTGTAAATATTTTTTAACGAAATAGAAACTAAAAAAAATCAATTTATATTCGGCATATTGTGGTTACATTGGTATTATTGCTTTACATACACATTTTTGCGAGAAATTTTGCAATAGTAAAACTTGCAGGAATAAATAAAATTGACTATGTTTGTGTAAATTGAAAATGCAATTTACAATATGCACACTTTTGTTAATAGGATAGTAAAGCAGTTTATCAAAGAAAATCTTTCAGTTTTCCCTGCTGTTGTTATACTTGGACCACGACAATGCGGTAAGTCAACTCTTGTAAAAAATATGTCTGATGAATTTGATTCTTTCCAATATCTTGATTTACAAAACAGAGATGATCTTGCAAAATTATCAGAACCTGGTTTGTTTTTTAAAGAAAATGAAAGTATTACAATATGTTTAGATGAAATTCAGTTAGTTCCTGATTTGTTTTCTCATTTACGAAGTGAAATAGATAGAAACAGAAGGAACTCTAGATTTATTTTATTAGGATCTGCATCAAGAGATATTATACAGAAAAGCTCTGAATCTTTGGCTGGCAGGATTGGGATTATTGAGTTAACTCCATTTTTAATTTCTGAGGTAGAACATGTAGAAAGTTTTACTTTAAGTAGATTTTGGTATAGAGGCGCTTTTCCTGACAGTTTTCTAGCTAACAGCGATACTGCATCAGGTTTATGGCGTGAGAACTATTTAAGGACTTTTGTAGAACGTGACATTCCCAATTTAGGCTTTCAAATACCATCGAGGCAAATAATGCGTATGCTTAGTATGACGGCACATTTACATGGACAGATATTTAATGCTTCAAAACTGGGAGAATCTTTGGGCTTAACACATCCAACAGTTAAGCGATATCTTGATTTATTATCTCAAACTTTTATTCTCAGGGTTTTAGAGCCATATAGTATAAACATAAAGAAGAGATTAATCAAGTCGCCAAAAGTATATATTAGAGACTCTGGCTTATTGCATAACTTGTTGGGCATAAGTGATTTTAATGCTTTGATGGGAAATCCTGTTTTCGGAGCTTCTTGGGAAAGCCTGGTGATTGAAAATATTTGTTCTTCTTTACGAAATTGCCAATTTTCATTTTATCGAAGTGCAACAGGTGATGAAATAGATTTAATAATACAAAAAAATGATAAAACAATAGCAATAGAATGTAAAGCGTCAACAGCACCAAAACTAAGTAAAGGTTTTTGGAGAGCCAAAGAAATTGTTATGCCTCAAATGAGCTATATTGTTTCTCCTGTAGACGAAAACTATAAAATAAAGGATGATGTACTTGTCTGTAACCTTTCTGAAATTATTGAAATTCTCAAAAAAGAACTTTGAACCAGATTGTGCATATTTTAGGTTGTTTGCTTTCCTTACTATTACCCACCCGCTGGCGTTGATTTAGCTCTGCTGAGCTCGCAAACGCTCGGTTGTATTCCATGCCTTTGTGTTACCAAGACTCGGATTGCAAAACGAGCCAGCAAGAAAGTTAACAAATAATAGTCAACCATATTTAGGCATTAACAAACCGTGAACCGAAAACCGAGAACTGTTTAACCGATCAACGACATCCCGATTACCGAAAACCGAGAACTGAAAACCGATCACCGACCTACTAATAACCGATTACCAAAACACCGACTACCGATTACCGACACACTGATTACTGAAAACCGACTAACCTAGAACTGAAAACCGATCACCGACCTACCGATTACAGATTACTGAAACCCGACTAACCGTGAACCGAAAACCGAGAACTGACTAACCGATCAAACTATTTCCCTAAAGATCCTAGCGAAATTACATTAACTCCATCAGGACGACGATAACTCATGCCTGTTCCTGTAATAATGTTTAATGACCTAGGCAAATCCATTTTTGTAGTATCAATTCTTGTTGCAAATTTCTTTAGGTTTTCAGCAGCTTCATCAATATAACCTACACCCAGTTTTATTTCAAAAGCTGCATAATTACCATTACGTTGCTGAACAATTGCATCAACTTCCAAACCGTATGAATCGCTGTAATGAAAAACTTTTGCATCATTTGCTTTTGCATAAACATTTAATTCATGTGTTGCTAAGGACTCAAATAAAAAACCTGTATATTTTAAATCTTTTAGCAAGGAGTCTCTATTTAATCCTAATGCAGCTACGGCGAGAGAGGCATCACATAAATGTCTTTTAGGCGATTTTCTCAACGAAGCCGACGACCTTATATGTGGGTTAAAAGCTGGTTGCTCGTATAAAATCATTAAGCGAGATAATGCATCTAAATAATCCGAAATTGTATTGCGCGACAAATCATTTTTATCCGAAATCTTTACATCCTGCTCTAATGTCTTATTATCAACCAATGTTGCAACATTTCTGGCAATAGACCGTAATAAACTTTGCACCTTTATCGGATCACGTTTTACCCCACTAACTCTACTAATATCAGCCTCACAAAGTAAATCAATGTATCCTTGGTTCATTTTAAGAGCGTTAGAGGTGCTTGTGTTAAGAAGCGTTGGCCATCCCCCAATAAGTAGTGTGTCAATTATAAAGTCAAGACTAACTCCTGGAAAATAGAAGTCATTTTCTGTGCCTTGAAGCAAATCAGATAGCCTTACTACTCCATTAGAATACCCCAATTCCTGCCAACTTAGTGTGTCCATTTGAACAACTGTAAATCGACCTGCTCCACTATGTAATTTGACTTCGTCTGTTGGATTTGAGGACCCGGTTAAGATAAATTGCCCTTTTAATTTGCGATCATCAACCTCATGCCGAACATAGTTCCAAATTTCAGGTTGCTCTTGCCATTCATCTATTAATCTTGGAGTCTCGCCAACCAATAAAAGTCGAGGATTTGTTGCCATTATAGTTGGAACCTGCGGGTCTCTGTCAATTTCTAAAATGCTGTTTGCATACTGTTTTGCTGTTTGAGTTTTTCCGCTAGACTTCGGACCTTTTATAAGTATAGCACCAGAAGCTGACATTTTTGCAAATAAATCTTCTTCTATTATTCTTTTTAGGTAGCTCATAAATTATAAGTATATTCAGTGTAAAAATACTAAATATTTCCCATTGTGCAAATTTTAATGTTTTTATTGTGCACATTTTAGGTTTTACATTGTGCACATTTTAGGTAATTCGTTGTGCATATTTTAGGTTGTTTGTTTTCGTTACTATTACTCACCCGCTAGCGGTGAGCTCAGTAGAGCTAATTCCGAGCCAGCAAGGGGAACTGTTGAACCAACATCCCGATTACCTGTCAATGCCTGAAATAGGTTGACCGTTTTAAATAACAAGAATTATAAATTAAAACGGAAAAATGATGGCACAGAGGCAAAATTATCAATTAACAACAAGTGAAAGACAACGACGAACTTTCAGTGAGAGTTTTAAGATTAAAAAAGTGCGAGAAATTGAAACAGGAATAGCAAAAGTTTCGGATATTTGCAAAACCTACGAAGTGACGAAGGCGGCTGTTTATAAATGGATAAATAAATACGGTATTATGAAAGACAAGAAAGAGTGTTTTGTATTAGAGAGCGAAAGCGATACCCAGGAACTTTTAGCATTAAAGAAGAAAGTTGCAGAATTAGAGCGTATAGTCAGTCAGAAGCAATTACTGCTTGACTTTAAAGATAAGATGATTGATATTGCAGAAGATATGTATGGTGTTGATATAAAAAAAAAGCTTTCCGATCAACTATCGAATACTACTCGCTCAACCGGGGAGAAATAAGAATATCATTGTGCTGATTTTAGATTTTTCGTTGTGCAAAAATGGAAAAATATGGAATCAAATTCTGTAAAATTGCATATCTGTAGAAAGATGTACGAAATTTAAAACCTTATGTAGAATTCAACTTATTAGTATTTTAAAAGGATAATTGGGGGTTAATCAATAAAACTGTTAATTGGTCCATATGCATGATAAAATCCCATTCTTAAAACTGTATTTACATCTTCATTATTATTTGCAACTCTATGTTTTACCAGATTTT
>CAYUWD010000089.1:0-4836 GCA_964448235.1 uncultured Bacteroidales bacterium
AATTTGATATAATAAAAAAAGACCGAATTTCTTCGGTCTTTTCTGCTCCCCCTCTAGGACTTGAACCTAGGACCCCCTGATTAACAGTCAGGTGCTCTAACCAACTGAGCTAAGGAGGAAAAAAGCGTTGCAAAACTAATAATGTTTTTTAACTTTGCAAAATAAATTTTCAAAAAAATCAAATATATGGCAAAAATAATTGCAATGGGTAATGCGCTTGTCGATATTATGACAATGCTGGATAATGACGAAGTACTTGATAATTTGAATCTTCCAAAAGGAAGTATGCAATTAGTTGATCAAGAAACGAGTAAAAAAGTACAAAAACAAACAGATAATTTAGACAAGAGTCTTGCGAGTGGTGGTTCTGCAGCAAATACAATCAGAAGCCTTGCTATTCTTGGTGCTGAAACCGGATATTTAGGTAAAATCGGAAAAGATAATATGGGTAAATTTTTTGCCGAAGATATGATCAAAACCGGAGTTAAGCCTAAATTAATCGAAACAGATACTCCAACAGGTGTTGCTGTCGCACTTGTAAGTAAAGATTCTGAAAGAACTTTTGCAACATGTCTTGGTGCAGCTTCAGAATTAACACCGGAAGATATTACACCAGATATTTTTGAGGATTATGATATTTTACATGTTGAAGGTTATCTTATTTTCAATAATGAGTTGATTGAAAAAGCTATGCAAACAGCAAAAGAATGTGGCGTAACTGTTTCTCTTGACCTTGCAAGTTATAATGTTGTTGAAGCAAATCTTGAATTCTTAAAATATCTAGTAGATAAATATGTAGATATTTTATTTGCAAATGAGGAAGAATCTAAAGCTTTTACTGGTGCTGAACCTGAAGAATCTCTAGAAATGATTGCAAAAATATGCGATATAGCAGTTGTAAAAGTTGGTGAAGACGGATCATTTGTCAAAAAAGGAAACATTAGACATCAAGAAGGTATCATTAAAGTAAAACCTATAGACTCGACAGGTGCGGGAGACAACTATGCTGCAGGATTTTTATATGGTATTATAAACAATTGGGATCTTGGAAAATGTGCTCGTGCAGGTGCAATCCTTGCTGGGAATGTTATTGAAGTTATTGGAGCAACAATGGAAGAAAAAAGATGGGAAAATGTAAAAGCTGAAATAAACAAACTTAAATAAACTAATTTTAAGTAAAAAAAGCCCAAATATTTGGGCTTTTTTATTTAAAACAAACCATGTATTTCGGCATCAATTTTATTAATTATTTGGCTTAAATCTTCAGGCTTTTGAGTAAAGTCAAGATTATCAACATCTACAATTAAAAGTTTCCCAAGTTTATAATTTGCAATCCAAGCTTCGTATCTTTCATTTAATCTTTTTAAATAATCTAAACGAATTGTATTTTCATATTTTCGACCACGACTTTGGATTTGCTGCACTAAAGTTGGCACACTAGCACGCAAATAAATCAACAAATCAGGAGCTTGCACCAAAGTTGACATCAAAGAAAATAAACTAAAATAATTATCAAAATCACGAGTTGTCATCAAACCCATAGAATGTAGATTAGGAGCAAATATATATGCATCCTCATATATTGTACGATCCTGAATTATTGTTTTACCTGATTTTCGAATTTCAAGAATTTGATTAAATCTACTATTTAAAAAATATACCTGCAAATTAAAGGACCACCTTTGCATATCCTCATAAAAATCATTTAAATATGGATTATCATCTACATCTTCAAAATGGGGTGTCCAACCATAATTTTTAGCGAGAAGCTTTGTAAGTGTAGTCTTTCCCGCACCAATATTTCCGGCTATAGCTACGTGCATAATTAAGTTAGTTTTAGTTTTTTTGAACATCTAAAAATAAAACTAATAAATGATTTTGCACAATTATTTTTCTAAAGAATTTGAAAAGTTATTAACGAGTTTTCAGACAACACAAATATTTTGTCTCCTGAAACTTCTAAATCTTTAATTTCTATGACTGAAAGATCAAATTTACTACTAAACTTAGAATTAATATCAAAGGCAATCACATAATTATTTTCACAATAATACATTACATTGTTATCCAAGCAAACAGGTGTTACTTCATTAGCATTAACCATTGTATAAAAATTGGCAAATTTATCTAAGATTAAAATATCATTTTGCACTGTTTGTAATGCAATATAATCAGTTGATATTTGCATATCAATAATTTGTGCTCCTTTAATTATAGAATACAAATTTGTTCCTTGTTGTATATTAATTAGATTTTGATCAAGATTGATAACCTGAGAAAATTGATTATCATAAATCAAAATTCCTCCTTGTTGCGTTGTAGCCACAACATCTATATTATAATAATTTAAATCATCTAATAACACAGGATCTCTCAATTCTGCAAGATTATTGTCAAGATAAACTATTCTATTAAAATCTTTGTAAAAAACAATTATTTTTAATGGATTTGAGACATCAATATCAGAAATATTACCCCACGCAAAATCATCATAAGTAAAAAGGACATTTAAATCTTTATCTGTTTTCGTCAACACATTATCCTTAACAAAATAAAGATGTCCAATTTTATCCAATTTGAATCCATCTGCTTTAACAATCTGACGTTTAATCTCAATAACCTGAGCGACCAAAGTAAAATTTACAAAAATCAATAATATAAGAACGAAGCTTTTCATATTAAACATTGAACAAAAATTATTCCCTTATAAATGTAAAAATAAAAAAAATCTGGTCAAAAACATTTTCTTTGACCAGATTATTGAAAAAGCAAACCTAATATTACTTTAATCTACAATCAGGATTTAAATGTTTTCTATCAGTTCTCATGTTTTGTGAGTAACCTTTCATCCCAGAATGCATACGATTATCATGCTTTCTATATGCACGATGCATGTCATACTTTGCTTTTTGTTCTGGAGTTAACACTTCTCTAATAGCAACATCCTTAGCAATCTTTTCTTTCTCCATATTTGATTTAATTACGGCAATTTCGTCAACTTTTCTATTCATTTCCTCTACCGAAGGATTTTCTGCTATTTTCATTTTTCTTAATTCCGCTTTTTTAATCTCAAGATCTGCCTTATAAGCTACAATTCTCTTATTACTTTGAATACGAGTTGTTTCTATTGAATTCTGTTGATCTTCTGTTAAATCATTGTAAAAACAATCTCTTCTATTCATTTGACGATTTTCGTTTTGAGCCACAACTTGATCTGCAAATCCAACGATTAGGATAAATACTGATAATAATAATACATTTGTTTTCATAATTTTTCTAATTTTGATATTCAGTTGTTGGACAATTGAAAACAAATAAGGTTTAATGAATAAATATTTTTTATGAAAAAATATAAAATCCCTATAAAATACTATAATATACCAGGTGGAGGAACTCACTTGTTTGTTAAATCAAAAATAAACGGAATAAAAACATTTTTACTAATTGATACAGGCGCATCAAATTCAGTATTTGATATAAACAATCCACAATTTAAAGACACAAAGTTTGAAATAAAAGATGATGACATACAAAGTTCAGGTTTTAATTCAACTATAAGTAATTTACATACAGGCACAATCAACTCTCTAAGAATCTGTCATTTAACCATCTTAAACAAAGAGACTATCTTTACTCCGTTAGATTATATAAATAGTTTATACGAAACAATAAAACTACCAAAAATTAGTGGAATAATAGGTAGTGATTTTTTAATAGAATACTCAGCAATAATAAATTTAAAGACAAATATTTTGTACTTAGAAAAAAAATAGATATAAATTATTGGTATATACAATGGATTTTTTCAAAAAAAGAATATCTTTGCAAACTCATAAAAAAAGATTAAAATTATAGTTAACGTTAATAAAACAATTAAACATGCGTAACAAAGGAGCGATTATTACGGTATCAGTATTGCTTACAGTAATCTGTTTATATTATCTTTCATTTACATTCGTCAGCAGACGAGTAGAAAGCAAAGCAGATGATTATGCTGAAGCAAAATTTGAAGCAATGAATTTGGAAGTAGATGAGTACGAAAAAATACATATCGTCGACTCTTTATCAAAAAGATATTTAGATTCAATGCAAAACCAAGTAGTTTACACCCTATTTAAGAAATATACTTATATGGAGTGTAAAGAGAGAGAGATGAACCTTGGTCTTGACCTTAAAGGTGGTATGAATATTACCCTTGAGATATCTGCACAAGATGTTATTTTAGCTTTATCAAACAATCCTAGTGATTCAACATTACTTAATTCAATAAATAAAGCAAATAATGAAGTAGAAGGTCAAACTGGGAAAAACTATATTGAAGTATTTGGCAATTCCTATAAGTCAGTAAGTAAACCTAATTCACCAAGTCTTGCATCATTATTTATTACAACTAGCAATCAAGAAAGTATTACTATTAAATCATCAGACGAAGAAGTGCTGGCATATATTAGTGAACAATACGATGCTGCTATTGAAAATGCGTTTGATGTATTACGTAAACGTATAGACCATTTTGGAGTTGTTCAACCAAATATTCAAAAAGATGTTGCTGTTCGAGGAGTTTTTCATATTGAACTTCCTGGTATTAAAGATCCAGAACGTGTAGAAGATCTTCTAAGACAAGCTGCGGTTTTAGAATTTTGGGAAACTTATAGTGCAGAAGAAATATACGATAAACTTTCTGAAGCAAATGTTCTTATTGCAGAAATTAAAAGTAATGAGCAAAAAGCTATAGCACGAACAACAAATAATAACACCCCCGCAATAGAAAATGAAGTTATTGATGATGATGTTATTAGTGACGAAGTTATTGACGATGAGGTTATTAACGACGAA
>CAYUWD010000089.1:4936-15984 GCA_964448235.1 uncultured Bacteroidales bacterium
ACGACGAAATTATTGATGACGAAATTATTGATGATGAAATAGTAGAAAGTAATGACGCATCATCAGAAATCAAGGACACTAACATCAACACTAGCGTAACAGCTCAATCAGGTTTATCATTATTTGAAAGATTACGTCCGCAAGTTGATCAATATCAAATTTATGGTCCTGTGGTTGGTTATGCAAAGGAAGGTGACATGGAATCAATAATGGCTGATTTAAACAGAGAATCAGTTAAAAGACTTTTTCCAAGTGATTTAGTTTTTGTATGGAGTTTTAAACCCCTACCAGAAGCTCAAGGTTACTATCAACTTATTGCTTTAAGAAAAAGCAAAGATGGCGGAGCAGTTCTAAGTGGTGATGTTATTACAAATGCTAAACAAGAGTTTGGTCAAAATCAAGCAACAGCTGAAGTTTCAATGACAATGAATGGAGCTGGAGCGACAGAATGGGCAAGAATAACACGAGAAAACACAAATAAAAGCATTGCAATTGTCCTTGATGGATATGTATACTCTTTCCCAAATGTTAGTGGAGAGATTACAGGCGGACGCTCATCCATCACAGGTAACTTTACGCTTGACGAAGCAACAGACCTTGCAAACGTATTAAAATCAGGTAAAATGCCTGCACCTGCAAACATATTATCGAAAGAGATTGTAGGTCCATCTTTAGGACAAAAAGCTATTGATTCAGGAATGAATTCATTTATCATAGCATTTATTCTGATACTTATTTATATGATTTTCTATTATGGAAGAGCTGGATGGGTAGCAGATATTGCACTTATTACTAACCTATTTCTTATTTTTGGAGTTCTTGCTTCTTTAGGAGCTGTATTAACGCTCCCGGGTATTGCAGGTATCGTATTAACAATTGGTATGTCTGTTGACGCAAACGTTCTGATTTACGAGAGAATTCGTGAAGAAATGAGATCTGGAAAAGTTCTAAAAAGTGCTGTTACTGATGGATACAAAAATGCATATTCTGCAATTATTGACTCTAACTTAACAACCTTATTAATTGGTATTATTCTTCTTAATTTTGGTGTTGGTCCTGTACAAGGTTTTGCTACAACATTAATTATTGGTATTTTAAGTTCTCTATTTACAGCTATTTTTATTACACGACTTGTTTTTTCAACAATGTTAGCTAAAGAGCGAAAGGTAACATTTGGGAATAAATTAACTATTAATGCATTTACAAATCTTAAAGTCAAATTTTTAGAAAAAAGGAAATTGTTTTATATAGTTTCTGGTTCCATGATAATTGTTAGTGTTATTTCATTATTTACACTTGGATTAAATCCTGGTATTGACTTTTCTGGAGGACGAAACTATATTGTATCTTTTAAAGAAGCTGTTGTTCCTACAGATATTGCTGATCAACTAGAAAATGTATATGGAGATCGTCCATTAGTAAAGACATTTGGTAGTGAAAATCAAGTTAAAATATCAACAAACTACAAAATTGACGATAATAATGCAGATAACGAAGCAGATTCATTACTATATGTAGGTTTAAAACCAATGCTTGAAGAAGGAACGACAATTGAAGAATTCTTTAATGATTATAGACAGAACTCACAAAAAGTAGGGCCAACAGTAGCTGATGATATTAAATCAAAATCTATTGTAGCAATTCTTTTAGGTCTGGTTGTTATGTTCCTATATATCCTTATTAGATTTAGGAAATGGCAATATTCACTTGGTGCGTTAGCTGCACTAATTCATGATGTCACTATCGTGCTTGGGATATATTCTCTTTTCTTTAAAATAATGCCATTTAATATGGAGCTTGATCAAGCATTTATTGCTGCAATATTAACAGTTGTAGGTTATTCTATTAACGATACAGTAGTCGTCTTTGACAGATTGAGAGAATATTTAGGTTTATACAAAAAACGCAACACAGGTGAAGTAATGAATTCTGCAATTAACTCTACTGTTAGCCGTACCATCAACACATCACTTAGTACATTTGTTGTATTACTTGCAATCTTTATCTTTGGTGGTGAAGTAATTCGTGGATTTACATTCGCATTACTTGTTGGAGTTATTGTTGGTACTTACTCTTCAATCTTTATTGCAACACCAGTAGCATTTGATTTTATGAAAAAAAATAAATCAAAGAAATAAATTATAAGAAACTAAAAAAGGGACTGTTTATTCAGTCCTTTTTTTATGTAAATAATTATATATAATGTCTGCTTTTGATTTCCCAACAATTATTGCAATCTCAAAAAGAGATAGATTTTTTATTGCCTTAACAGATTTGTATTTTGACAAAAGCAATTCTATTGTTTTATTTCCAATTCCATTAATTTTATTTAACTCTGAATATAGAAATTTATTCGATCGCTGGTTTCTATGAAAAGTTATCCCAAACCTATGAGCCTCATCCCTTGCTTGTTGAATAATTCGTAATGATTCTGAATTTTTATCAAGATATATAGGAGTACTATCTTCCGGAAAATAAATTTCTTCTAACCTTTTAGCTATACCAATAATTGTAATTTTTCCATACAATTCAAGATTTTTAAGGCTTTCAACTGCAGCGCTGAGTTGTCCTTTTCCTCCATCTATTATAATCAGTTGAGGTAATTCTTTGTTTTCTTCTTTTAATCTTTTATACCTTCTAAAAACAATTTCTCTCATAGATGCAAAATCGTCAGGACCTTCAACTGTTTTTATATTATAATGTCTATATTCCTTTTTTAAAGGTTTGGCATTTTTAAAAACGACACATGCAGCCACAGGATTTACTCCTTGGATGTTTGAATTATCAAAACACTCAATATGTATTGGCAATTCAGTCATATATAAATCTTTTTTTAAGGTTTCAAGTTTACGATTTATATGATTATTCGGATTTTTGTTTTCAATCTGTTTATGCTTTTCCAACATAAAATATTTTGCGTTACGCTGAGCTAATTCTAATATTTTATATTTATTCCCTCTCTGCGGGTACAAATAATTTGTTTCAGGAATAATATAATCTAATTTTAAGGGTAAAATAATATTTTTGACATTACTATTCAACATTTTACGGATTTCGAAAATTGCAAATAACAATAGATATTCATTAGTTTCATCCATTTTCTTTTTTATTTCGACACTATGAGCACTAACAATTACTCCATTATTAACCTTTAGATAATTTATGTATGCTGATTTCAAATCTGAAGCAAATCCAAAGGCTTCCACATCAGATATTTTTGAATTCACAATAGTTGATTTACTTTTATAATTTTCAATTATTCTAATCTTTTCTTTTATCAAAGCAGCCTCTTCAAATTTGTAATTAGCAGCTAAACCTTTCATTTTATCATTTAAATAACTCTGAATTAAATGTAGGTCTCCTTTAAATATTTTACGAATATCTGAGATGTATTCATTATATGTTTCCTCATCAATTCTATTTTCGCACGGCCCCAAACAATTTCCAATATGATATTCTAGACAAACACTAAATTTTTTTGCGTCAATATTTTCTTGAGAAAGATTATGTTTACAGGATCGTATTGGATACAATTGTCGAACCAGATTTAAAAGAGTTTTTATCATATAAATTGAAGTAAACGGTCCAAAATAATCGCTACCATCATCGCGTTTTTGTCTAGTATAAAAAACTCGGGGGAATCTTTCGTTTTTAATAATCAACCAAGGATATGTTTTATCATCTTTTAACAAAACATTATATCTAGGTTGCAATTTTTTAATTAAAACATTTTCCAGCAACAATGCATCGTTTTCTGTATCAACGACAACATATTCTATTTTCACAATTTTTTTTACAAGGAGATTTGTTTTAAAAGAATTATGATTTTTATTAAAGTATGAATTAACTCTTTTTTTTAGATTTTTAGCTTTCCCGACATAAATAACTTTATCAAATTTATCAATATACTTATAAACACCCGGAGTTTCAGGAAGAGCTTTGACAATAGAAATAATATCGTTTACATTTTTCACAAATGCAATTTACAAAATTTAAGTGAATTTATAATATTTACCTTCTTTAAAGAAACAAGCGTAAATACAAGCTACAATTTTATGAGAAATAACCTTTAAATCTATCAAAGATGCTTTCGTGTTTTTTATTTTTTGGATTAAAGCTGTCAGAATTTCTTATTTGTTCTAAAAGTTTTTTATCATCTTTACTAATTGATGAAGGGATAAAAACATTTATTCTAACTAGCAAGTCTCCTTTACTATATCCATTAATATCGGGCAAACCTTTACCTCTTAAACGTAATATTTTACCCGACTGAGTACCAGAATCGATTTTAATTTTAACTTTAGATTGTAAAGTTGGGATTTCAACATGAGCACCTGTAACAGCATCAGGAATACTGATAAATAAGTTATAAATTAAGTTGTTTCCATCTCTTTGAAAATCTTCATGCTCAATCTCTTTAATCAGAACAAGTAAATCTCCGTTTATTCCACCTCTGCGTGCAGCATTACCTTTACCGGAAACAGATAATTGTACACCTTCGCTAACACCTGCAGGAATTTTTAATTCTACTAATTCTTCACCACTTACAACACCTTCACCATAACAGGTTGTACACTTCTCAGAGATAATTTTTCCTTCTCCATTACAAGTTGAGCAGGTGGTTTGGGTTTGCATTTGCCCTAACATTGTATTTACAACCTTAGTCTGTACTCCTCGTCCACCACATGTAGGACAAGTCTTGCTTGAACTTCCGTTTTTTTCACCTGTTCCGTTACAAGTTTTACAAGAAATATATTTTTTGAGTTTTATTTTTTTTGTAGTTCCATTAGCAATTTCGTCTAGAGTAAGCTTAACAGTAACACGAAGGTTAGTTCCTTTGTTAACACGTTTTCTTCCACCACCACGTGAGCTACCGCCACCAAAGAAACTTCCAAATCCGCCACCAAATGCATCACCAAAAATATCTCCAAACGAAGAGAAGATATCATCCATACTCATACCACCACCAAAGCCACCACCAGCAGCTCCGTTTAATCCGGCATGACCAAACTGGTCGTATCTAGCCTTCTTATTAGCATCACTTAAAACTTCGTATGCCTCTGCTGCTTCTTTAAATTTTTCTTCGGCAGTACTATCTCCCGGGTTTTTATCAGGATGAAACTGAATTGCTTTTTTACGATAAGCTTTTTTTATCTCTTCTGGACTAGCATTTTTACCAATCTCTAATACCTCGTAATAATCCCTTTTACTCATACATTATTCTCCAACTACTACTTTTGAAAACCTTATGACTTTTTCGTTTATTTTATATCCTTTTTGCACTACATCAATAACTTTACCTTTTTTATCTTCTTCATTAACCGGAAATTTAGTTACTGCTTCATGATAGTCAGTATCAAACTCTAGATCCTTTGCTTCAATCTCTTTTACTCCTTGAATTTTCAAAAATTCCTTAAATTTATTATTAATTAACTTTATCCCTTCTACAGTAGCTTCAACATCTTTAACATCGTCGATATGTTCCATTGCTCTATCGATATCGTCAACTACATTCAAGAAATCAAATAATACTTCCGACTTTGTTGATTCTCGGAGTTCAATCTTTTCTTTAATTGTTCTTTTTCGAAAATTATCATACTCAGCTACAAGACGCAAATATTTATCTTTTAATTCATTGTTTGCCTGACTAAGGTTTTCTATTTCTTTTTTCCACTTTTTATCAATTGATTTTTTATTTGCCGTTTTTGTTTTTTTTGATGTAGTTTTTTTTGATTTACTCTGTTCGTTTTCTGTCTTTTCAACTCCTGATTTGTCTTTTAATTCAGAATCTACTTTAATATTTTTCTTTTCCTTCATATCTGTACATTTTTTAATGCCGCACTAACAAATTTTCTGCCAATCAGATTTTACGCCAAAATGTCATAAAAAAAATGAGCAAATGTCAGACTATTTTAATTGTTTAATAAGTTTCTCGAGAGTTGCAATGTTTTTTAAAATTTTCTTAAGTTCCTTTCTGTTTTTATATTTTTCTGATCCAGAAAGTCTATTGTATTCCAGTTTTAAACTATTAAGTGCTTTTTCAAACTCAATCACTGGGTCTTTAATTTCATATTTAGACAACTCTTTTTCAAGTTTTGCCCCCCTCAGATTTTTCCCAATAATTACACCTTTTCCATTAATTAAAAAATTCGAAGGGATTCCCCTTACTTTATAGTCAATTGCAGCAGCAGATTTCCAATATAATAAATCACTAACATTTGTCCAAGTTAAATTATCATCCTTAATAGCATTTTCCCATGATTGTTTTGTTTTATCCAAAGATACACCATAAACTGTAAAATGTTCTCCTATTGAAAACAGTTTATCTTTATATTGATCATAGGCTTTAACTACAACTGGATTTTCTCGTCTACAAGGTCCACACCAAGAAGCCCAAAAGTCTATCAAAACGACTTTTCCTCTCAAGGAATACAAGCTAACAGTATCACCTTTTGGTGTAGGTAATTTAATATCCGGAGCAATATCTCCAATTTCTGTACCGACATTTTGTCCAAAACAATAAATTGCAAATACAATAAAAAATACTAAAACATAAATCTTCCTCATAATTTTTTGTCTAAGAATTTATAATACAAATTTAGAAATCTTCTTAAGCTAATAATTAAGTCTTTCAATTTTTGCACCAATTTTATTTAATCTTTGATCTATATTCTCATATCCCCTATCAATTTGCTCTATATTATGAATAATACTAGTTCCTTTTGCCGACATTGCAGCGATTAGAAGAGCCATCCCAGCACGAATATCAGGAGAGTGCATTGTTGTTCCACGTAATTGTATTTGATTGTCCAGCCCAATAACAGTTGCTCTATGTGGGTCACATAAAATAATTTGTGCCCCCATATCAATTAATTTATCAACAAAAAACAATCGACTTTCAAACATTTTCTGATGCACCAATACACTTCCCTTTGCTTGTGTAGCAACAACAAGAAACACACTCAACAAGTCAGGCGTTAATCCAGGCCAAATTGCATCAGAAATAGTCATTATTGACCCATCAATAAAACTTTCTATTTGATAATTTTTTTGAGGGGGAATATAAATATCATCATCGATATGTTGCAAGTCTATTCCTAATTTTCTAAAAGAATCAGGGATAATCCCTAACATATCATATCTCACATTTTTAATTAATACGTCTGATGCTGTCATTGCAGCCATCCCAATAAAACTTCCTATTTCAATCATATCAGGAAGAATTTTATGTTCAGCATCATGCAATTTATCTACACCATCTATATATAACAAATTAGACCCTATACCTAAAATATTCGCACCCATTTTAGATAATAGCAAACATAATTGTTGAATATAAGGTTCGCACGCAGCATTATAAATTGTTGTCTTACCTTTTGCTAAAACAGCAGCCATTATAATATTTGCAGTTCCAGTTACAGAAGCTTCATCTAAGTGCAGATAAGTTCCACAAAGTTCTTTTGCTTCAAGGGTATAAAAATTATCATTAAAATCGAAATCAAACTCAGCGCCCAATTTTTTAAATCCAATAAAGTGTGTATCGAGTCTGCGACGACCAATTTTATCTCCTCCTGGTTTTGGCATACAAACATAGCCAAATCTGGCTAATAAGGGGCCCAATATCATAATAGACCCTCTTAATGCAGCACCATCGTTTCTAAATGCATCAGATTTAAGATAATCGAGATTTACATTATCTGCTCTAAAAATTGCATCTCCTTTACCATGTCTGGTAACAGAAACGCCCATTGAGATTAACAAATCGATAAGTTTATTTACATCTCTAATATCAGGGATATTTGAGATTTTAACAGGTTGGTCTGTCAGCAATGTTGCACAAATAACTTGTAAGGCTTCGTTTTTTGCTCCTTGTGGAACAATTTCACCCTTAAGGCTAGTTCCACCTTGAATTCTAAATGTACTCATTTATTTCCTTTTATATGAACGTCGCTTTCCTGATCTACTATGATTGTGGTTATTATTTGTTGATATAAGAACTTCTTTAAAATCATTTAGTTTTAAATCTTCTGGAATATCAACATTATTATTAGTGAGCATCAATAATTCTCGGAAAATAATTTCATCAGGAATTGGTTCTTTTTTCCAAACCATATAAGATCTTTTCATATGATTTGCCATTATTTCAAGCAAAGCTTGTTTTTCTTTTGGATCTTCTATAGTATTTATTTTTTGTAAAATTTTCTCTATAAATTTACCATAATGCTTAAACCTAAATTTACTGTCAGAATAAGGAAGTTTTTCTGGTTTCTCATTTAATAATTCTATATCAGGAAAAGGATATGGCCAATCAATATCTAATTTAAAGTCAGACATTATAGCTAAATGATCCCACAATTTATGTTTAAAATCTGACACATCTCTTAAATGAGGATTCATATTTCCCATTATTGCAATAACAGTATTTGCAGCTTTTGTTCTTTCTTCTTTATCTTCTATTGTACAGCAATAATCTACAATATTTTGAATAGTTCTTCCATACTCAGGAAGTTTAAGTTGCTGTCTTTGTGTGTTATAATCCATTTCTTTAATTTATTTACACAAAACTACTCTTTATTAGCATACAATACAAAAAATCTATGCTAAAATTTCCAGTTTTGCAAATTTGAGTAAAATTGTTTTAGTTTCCCCATCTTTAAATGCAACAACTGCCTTTATATCAGCACCTTTTCCTGTAAGATTTTCGATTACCCCTTCACCAAACAATTTATGTTTTACTTTTTGTCCAATATTAAAATCAGAAACAGATGTCTGACTATTTTGAGAATTTACTTCTGCATCTTTAAGAGAAACTAATTTTCTATTACTTGATTTAATTGGTTTTTGAGACTTTTTCTGTTTGATACTTATTTTTTCTTTTTCTGAAGTCTGGGATGAAAATCTTTTCAATTCATCTTCAAAAGATGTGGGCTTTTTGACAGATTTATCATTCCATTCAAGATAACTTGAATCCAACTCATCTAAAAATCTACTATGAACCATACTAGTAATATTTCCGAATTTAAATCTCGAATTTGAATAAGTTATTACCAGATTCTTTTTTGCTCTTGTTATAGCTACATAAAACAAACGCCTCTCTTCTTCTAGCTCATTAGGAGAATACAAAGTCATTGCATTTGGGATAATATTTTCTTCTACCCCCACTATAAAAACATTAGTAAACTCAAGACCTTTTGCAGAATGAATTGTCATCAAGCTAACTCTATCAATTTCTTCATTATCATTTTCTTCGACATCAGTAAGTAATGTGACATTTTCAAGATAATCATATATAGTAGTTCCATTAAAGATTCCTTCGGCATCTCTTTCATCACAAAAGCTTTTTACTCCATTTAATAATTCTTGAATATTCTCATATCGACTAACTCCTTCAGGAGTTTTATCGACAAACAATTCTGAATTTAATCCAGTTTTATTAACTAATTCTACAGTAAAATCATACGCATTTAACTCTTCTGTTTTACTACTAAGAAATTCTATAAGTTTTGCAAAAGCAATTATTCTGTCTTTAGTTGGTGCATTAATTTTAATATTATAATCATGTGGCGATTTAATTAAATCCCATACAGGAATTTCTGAATTACCTGAAAAATCTAAAATTTTCGAAACAGTTGTACCACCAATTTTTCGAGAGGGATAATTTACAATTCTTCTAAATGCTTCCACATCGTTGTGATTAACTACAAACCTCATGTAAGCAAGGACATCTTTAATTTCTTTTCGCTGATAAAACGATAATCCTCCAAAAACTTTGTATTTAATATTATATTTTCGCATATACTCTTCCATTATCCTCGACTGAGCATTTGTCCTATATAAAATTGCAAAATCCGAAAAATCAAAATGCTGAATATTACACATATCTGTAATCATTCTTGCAACAGACATCCCTTCTAATTTATCAGTCATAGATCTTACAACACGAGTTTTTGGACCTTTTTCATTATCCGAGAAAATAGTTTTTGGTATTTGTCCGACATTATTTTTAATTAACGAATTTGCCAGATTGACAATGTTTTGAGTACTACGATAATTTTGTTCTAACTTAAAAAGTTTATAATCGCTATAATCATTTTTAAAGTTTAGAATATTTTGAATTTTCGCACCCCTAAATGAATATATACTTTGCGCATCATCCCCCACAACAAATAGTTTTCTATGATCTTCTGACAAACGCTTAACAATTAGATATTGTGCAAAATTAGTGTCCTGATACTCATCCACTAAAATATAATCAAATTTATTCTTGTACTTATTTAAGGCTTCAGGATTTATTTTAAACAAAATATTTGTATATAATAATAAATCATCAAAATCCATAACATTTGACTGTCTACATCTTTGCGAATATTTTTTATATATATTAACAAATTCAGGTCTATTTTCTTGTTTATCTTCATTCAAGAGATCGTTTCTTTGAGAATACGCTTCCGCAGTCATTAAATTATTTTTACATGACGAAATTCTATTAAAAATACTTTTTGCTTTATAAAAATCATCATTAAGATTCAATTCTTTTATCAAAGCTTTAACTAAATTAACAGAATCCGAAGTGTCATAAATAGTAAAATTTGATGTAAACCCTAGCGATTGTGCTTCAAATCTAAGGATTCTACCAAAAATTGAATGAAAAGTACCCATCCATATTTTATTTGAGACTTTAGTATTTAGAAGATTATCTATTCTCTCCTTCATCTCATTTGCAGCTTTATTTGTAAATGTTAAAGCTAAAATACGATTAGGATTTAACCCTGAATTAATTAAATAAGAAATTTTATAAGTTAGAACACTCGTTTTCCCTGATCCAGCACCTGCTACAACAAGACTTGGTCCATTCATATATAGAACCGCATTTTTCTGCGCTTCATTTAATTCATTTATATTAATCTTTCCCACAAATTTTTATTTGCAAAAATATAATTAAGACAAATGTAAAGCATATTATAATTCATTTTTTTATCAACCATATCTATTTTAACGTAAGATACTGTCTTAAAAAGCAAGTAAAAACATAATTTTTTTTAATTTTG
>CAYUWD010000090.1:0-15624 GCA_964448235.1 uncultured Bacteroidales bacterium
AAATAATTAATATTATTTTATAAGGTAATTATGATACAATTACACTTTAGATAAAATATTAAAAAGTTAAGTATATGAAAACTAAAGAAGAAATAGTTACGAATTGGCTCCCGAGATATACAGGAAAAAAATTGGAAAGTTTTGGAGATTATATATTATTAACAAATTTTCAGTTATATGTAGAACTATTTGCTCAGTATAATAATGTTCAAGTTGATGGACTTAATCAGAATATGTCTAGTGCTACCAATAATAATATTACAATAATAAATTTTGGAATGGGAAGTCCAAATGCAGCAACAATTATTGATTTATTAAGTGCAATAAGTCCAAAAGCAGTATTATTCTTAGGGAAATGTGGAGGGCTAAAAGCAAAGAACAAATTAGGAGATCTTATACTTCCTATTGCAGCTATAAGGAGCGAAGGTACTTCAGATGATTATTTGCCACCGGAAGTTCCGGCTTTACCTGCTTTTATGTTACAGAGAGCTGTTTCTACTTCAATTCGTGATTATGGACGTGATTATTGGACAGGTACAGTCCTTACTACAAATAAACGAGTATGGGAGTATGATGAAAGATTTAAAAAGTACTTGAGAAAAACTAGGGCAATGGCAATAGATATGGAAACTGCAACAATTTTTAGTGTTGGCTTTGCAAATAGTATTCCCACAGGTGCATTACTGTTGGTTAGCGATCAACCTATGATTTCTACAGGTATTAAAACTGGTGCTAGTGACAAGCAAGTTACTGCACAATATGTTGAAGATCATATAAAAATTGGTATTGAAGCTTTAAAGCTTATTGCTAGAGGTGGAAAATCTGTAAAACATCTCCTTTTTGATGAAATATAAGCCAATAATTAATTAACCAATAGGATTAATACATTTCCGAAGTATTTGTAAGGCAACAGGTCCTTCATTAAATAGTAAGTCAATAGAACTTAGATTTGCAATAAATCCATTTTTTTCATAAAAAACCTGATAATAATTAGCAGGTACAAAACTTTTGTCTATTGCATTTTTTGATAATTTTGGATGAATTTTATCTCTAAAATCAATATTTCTTGTATCTACAATGTATTCTTCTGTTAATGAATAGTTACTTTTTATATCATAACAATCTAACAAAACATCTAAAACTTTAATATTTAAATCTAAAAGAAATTTTTCCTTTTTTATAAAGAATTTTTCAAATTCAGGATAATAATAATCATAAAAGGCTGAGTTTTTATATGCTGATAATATAGCACGAGATTGTTTTTTCTGCCATTGTTCAGAATAATCTATAAGTATATCTTTTGTTTTAGTTTTATTATTTTTTACGATAGGTACAGAAAGTGGTAAAAGTCCATTTGCCGTACTTATATTGCATCTATTTCTATATGTTTGTTTAGAATATGTATCATTTATTTCAATAAACACTTTATCAAAAGAAATAAATTTACTCAAATACTGTATATTTGGGAAATATGCTGTATTAAGTATTATCCAATTCATTATAAATTAATTACTTTACCAATTATTTGGTCTTCTGGTATAAACCCCCAGGTTCTGGAGTCTTTAGGATTATATCTATTATCGTTTAATACAAAATAATAGTTTTGCTTTATGATGTATGAGTTTGCCTTCTCTCCATTGATTTTGATAGAATTAATGTCAAAATTTAAATTATTCTCTTCATGAATGTCGATAAGATAAAAATATATGCCTATGTTTTTTGGTTTTAGAAAAACTGTTACATCTATTTCAGGAACAGATATAGGTCCAAGATTATCCATATTCCAAAGAGGGGTGTTTCCTTTAGATGAAAACATATAGGGATCATTATAAGCTTTATCTACTAAAATTTTACGTACATTTACAACACCATCTATATTTTGTATTTTTTTAGCTGTTGTATTTGTTGTTATAATATTACACGCTTTCCCGTTATTTAATAATTCGACAATTTCGGCTTGATATCCTTCGAGAAGCTCTTCAAAATTTTCTTCATTTATACAACTAACTCTGTATAAAAACCAGATGTCAAAATTTGTTTCCAATTCAATATCGTTAACAAAAACTTTTGATTCTTTAATTGTAATAATATCACCAGGAAGCCCAATAATTCTAGAACAATAATTAGGTTTTTCTTTAAATTTAATATCAAATAACAAAGGATTCTTATATAAAATCAAATCGCCAATTTTTAAAACTTTTGAGGCACTGGGTTTAAAAATATTGAAATGTATGTTAGGATTCTTTATTTTCCTAACTATCAATTGTTTATTTAAATTTGGATAAACATCAGCTTTAAAAAAAGCTAAAGTTGAAAATAAAAACAATCCAAGTACACCAATGATAATAATTGAAACAACAAAAATTGTTTTTTTTCTATGCATATTTTTTTTGCTATATCTAGTTATGGACGATTTTGCCTATTCTTTCCCAACGAATACCACCGTATTCCTTATCTCTTGACATCCAGATAAGCCATGCTTTTCCAACAATGTGATTTTCAGGGACAAACCCCCAGAAACGAGCGTCAGCCGAATTGTGTCTGTTATCACCCATCATCCAATAATAATTCATTTTAAAAGTATATTCATTGGTTTCTTTTCCGTTTATAAATATTTTTTCATTCTTTACTTTCAAATCATTTCCTTCATAATAATCAATAATTCTACTGTATAAAGGCAAAATCTTAGTATTTAAATTTATTTTTGTTCCTGCTGCAGGAATATATAGTGGTCCAAACCAATCTTCATTCCAGGAATATTGTGAATCATGAGGGAATATTCTAAAATTTCGTTCTCCTTTAACTTTTACATCTTTAGTAATACTTTTTATAAGTTGAATATTTTTAAAATCATTATAATTTTCTTCGGTTAAAGGAATAATAAAAGTTGTATTTTCGACTCGTATATCTGACTTATTTATTTCATGTTCTTTAAGGACTCTTTCAGGGATACTTGTACCATCAGTGTGTACTCGATAATTAAATTGTTTTGTAGGAATTTTCTTTTGAGGTTTTCCATTAATAAATACTTCTCCTTCACGTACTTCGAGAGTATCTCCGGCAACAGCAACACAACGTTTTATATAGTTTTCGCGCTTGTCTATTGGTCTAACAATAATATCATACATTTCCCAAACAATATCGCGAGCGATTTTCATATAATCTTGATGAGATTTGAATCTATTTTCAGAATTTGTATTTTTATAAAAATTAATATCTAATTCTTTTAGTTTTACTGATGCCGTTTCAATCATTTGACTTGTATGGGCTTCATTAGTGTTAGGATCAAAAATATAATATGCTAATTGATAGTAATAATCATCTGTTTTTACATTTTCGAGAACGCTGGTATCATTATTATGATTCATTAAATATGCTTTATCATTTTCTTCCATAATATAAGCAGCAATTCTTGTAATATCATAATAGTCCTGAGCTTGATTTTGTATCACGACAGTATCTCCTGTTGGGAAATTAAAGACAACCATATCGTCTCGTTTAACATTTCCCCAGCCAAGCATACGTCGGTATTCAGTTTTTATCCATGTAAGATATGAAGGTTTTGATTTAAATAATGGTAATGTATGATGCACAAATGGAAAAGATAGGGGAGTCATTGGTACTCTGGGACCATAAGCTACCTTGCTTACAAAAAGATAGTCTCCAACCATTAAAGTTTTTTCCATTGATGATGTAGGTATTGTAAATGCTTCGAAAAAGAATATTCTAATAAAAGATGCTGCTATTACAGCAAAAATCAATGCATCTACCCATTCGAGAGTTTTACGTTTAATTTTAGTGTATTTTTTATCTTTTTTAGGTTTCCAAAATGCCCATCTAACAAACTTTGTTAAATAAATATCGATAATAACCAGTTCAATTATTAACCACCAGTAATTTCCTAACCAAACCACCCATAGAAGATAAAATACGCTTACAAGAGTAAACCAAAACCACTTATTATTTATCTTTTGATAAAACTTACTATTAATAACTTTTGTTTTTAATCCTATTCTATTCTTTGCCATTATTTATAAATTTAATAAATCTTTCATTTTATAAAAACCTGTTTTCCCATTTATATATTCAGCTGCTAAAAGTGCTCCACTTGTGAAACCACTTCGATTTTTAGCATTATGTTCTATGCTGATTGTGTCAATCTCACTATTCCAAATTATTTTATGATTTCCAATTGTTTCACCTTCTCTAAACGATTCTATTTGTATATTATGTATATCATTTTCAGGTTTTAACTTCCAATTAACATATCTGGAATTTTCTTTTATAATATCATTTGCTAATGAAATTGCTGTACCACTTGGCTTATCAAGTTTATGAATATGATGGGTCTCTTCCATATTAACTTTATATGTATTAAAAGTTTCCATTAAACCGGCGAGTTTTTTGTTTACTTCCATAAATAAATTTACTCCAACACTAAAGTTTGATGCAATAAATATAGCAGCATTATTCTGTTTGGCCAATTTATCCAATTCATCAGGATTGTAACTCCAGCCTGTAGTACCTGAAACAACTGAAATCCCTAACTCTAAACACTTAACTATATTGGAATTAGCTGACTCAGGTGTTGAAAATTCAATAGCAACATCAATTTTTTTTGCTAAATCTGTATTGAGATTATCAATATTATTTATATCTAGTATACTAACAATATTGTGACCTCTCTTTAACGCAAGAGTCTCAACACTTTTTCCCATCTTACCATAACCGATTAATCCAATATTCATAATATATATTCTTTATAATTTTGTAAAAATACAACTTTTTTTTGTTTAGAATGATTTTAACACAAATAAAGAGATGTCAAATATATATAATTTGAAAATCTATTATTATATTTGTATATATTAATATTTATGAATAAAAAACTTATTCTAATCGTTTCCTGTATTATTATTTCTATAATATATGCTAAATCTCAATCGGATTCATATTCATTTTTTATTGCAGGACATGTATATGGTGAACAAGGAGTAAATAATGTTGCTTTTCATCCACCTTTTAAAATGAAATATCCTTATATTCAATCAAGAGAAGAGATTAAAATGGGATTTTTTTTGGGTGACGTTGTTTATTATCCTACATCTGAAGATTGGGATGAAGTAGATGCAGATATAGATACATTAGGAATACCGGTTTATATAACTCCCGGAAATCATGATTTAATTAACAGATCATTATTTGAAGAACGATATGGAACAACTTATACCTCATTTGTATATGAAAATGATTTGTTTATTTTATTAGATCCTTTGCTAAACGAATGGAATATTTCAGGAGAACAATACGATTTCTTCCTTCAAACAATTGAAGATCAAGCTCAATATACTGATAATATATTTATTCTTTTTCACCAACTTCTTTGGTATGAACCAGATAATATTTATTCTGTTTGTCATCCTAATGGTTTAAATGGCAGAGCAGATACCATAAACTTTTGGCAAGAAATAATCCCTATATGCAAATCCCTTGAAAACGAAGTTGTTTTTTGTGCTGGAGATGTTGGAGCAAGTCAATGGTCAGGATATTTAATGTATGATAATTTTGACAATATCAGTCTAATTGCGACTGGTATGGGGTATGGTGTTAATGACAATTTTATAGTTATAAATGTTAGCGAAAATAAAGATATAACTTACGATGTTATTTGTTTGAATAGCGAAGAATTGTATTGTTTTGGAGATTTAGAAGATCATGCAATTTCACTTATGGATTTTAAACAAAATCCCCAGCCTTTAAGTTGTTATCCAAATCCGACAAATAATATCTTGAATATTACAGGTTTAAAAGCGATTAACTGTAGTTTCGAAGTATTTTCATCTGAGGGTAAACTAATGTATAAAACGAACATTTATGATAGTCAGGAATTTCAATTAAATTGTTCTCAATACCCCAAAGGAGTATATTTAATTAAAATAAATTCATCTACAAATCATGATTTAATAAGATTTGTAAAAATATAATTTTATTACATATCAATTAGAAAATGATGCAACTTTACATTTATAAATAAACTAAATCATGAAAATTAAAATTATATATATTATTGTGCTTATTTGTTTTTTTTACAGTTGTGGAAGACTTGAAAAGAAACAGGAAGATTATCGTACAACAAATGATGATACAAAGGAAAGTATTTTAGGAATGTGGACTGTTAATTGTAATCAAAACCTTGTTTTATACAATTTAGATACAATTCTTATAAGTTCATTTGATAATCAAATAAAGTTAGAACTTAAGAATAATCAAGAAATACTTATAGAAGGCATTTCATTTGATAAAAACATATTAAAATTTCATATTTCACACAATGATACGATAAGATATTATGAATTCATTTTGTCTGAAAACAATATAGAGTTTGTTGGAGGTACAACAGAAGGTTGGGATGGACGTGAACAAAATATTAGTTTAAAAAAGATTAAATAAAAGCTATTTATTTAGAAATCATAATTTTCTTTTGATCCTAATCCAATATAAATAGATATTCCATAACTTGTAGTATTAAATTGCAGTTCATTCTCAGGATATTCAGTATGAAATCCATCGTTAAAATGCTTATTTAAAGTTTCTAAGCTTAATGTTTTATAAGGGATATGATAAAAACCTACAATATCAAAATTAAATTTTGGTCCTCCTAATGATATTGTATAATAAATGCGACCTGAAATAAGAGCTCTGTCTACCGGATATTCAGTATTGTAATTAATATCTTCATTATCTTTTAATTTAATCCTAAATTGTTCTAATTTAAATCCTATGCCAGGACCAGTTCTAAAATAATTTGTATTTATAATAGCGACATTATAATGTAAACAAAACCCGATATGAGTATAAGAAAGAGATTCGTCATATTCAATGCCATCATATCCAACTCCACTTGCTTGAGTATCATATTTCATAAAGTGTACATTACCACCAAATTCACTAAATCTAGAATGTACTTTAGTTCCAATCATAAATCCCGGGATATATGATGGTACAGAAGGTTTTAAAATTGTATTTAAATCAAGTTGCTTATGATGATTATTAAAATCTGAAATAATAAGACTTAAAGGAGTGGCATCTTTAAGAACTTCAACTTCAGCACCTGTATATAGATATTTTCTATTTTGAGCTGTTAATAAAACAGATATGAATAAAAAGAAAAAGAGAAATAAAAAAAAATGGTAGTTTATTTTCATTAAAAATAACGTTTTAGCAAGTTTAATAAAATTTTACGTGTTTTTTAATATTATGTTATAAATTATTTAGGATTTTAAACATTTTTATTAAAAAAGATAAAGAAATGCTTAATTTCCATGTTTTATAACCCATTATGTTTTTAGTTTTTTCTTTTTCGCAGCTGGGAAAAGGACATTGTTTAGTATTAGTCGATATCCTGCTGAATTTGGATGAAGAGAAAGGTCTGTTTTTTCATCTCCTACATAGTGTCTATAATCTTCCGGATCATGTCCTCCATAAAATGTCCACATTCCTTTACCAAATTCGTCATGAATATATCTTACTTCGCTTGAGGATTTATTTTCTCCCATAATTAAGACAGATGATTTTACTAAATCTACCTTAAAAGCAGTTGTTTGTCCCATAAAACCATGAATAAGAGATTTGTGATTTTGACAAAGCATTGTTGGAACCTGATCCCATTTAGCAGAGAATTCAAATAGGGAGAAAAAATCTTCATCTTGTGTTAGCTTTTTTGTTTGAGTTACATCAATATCTGAAAATTCATATTCTAAAGGATTTCTAACGAGCTTAAAATCTTTAAATGCTAAGCATTTAGAATAATCTAATTTAGATTGAGCATCAGGGTCTGCTGGATCTCCGTCGAACATAGATTCACAAATATCTACTCCTTCAGCAGAAAGGGCAATGTCAAATGAATCAGTAGCAGAGCACATTGCAAATAGAAACCCACCTTCCGCTACATAAGCTTTAATGGTTTTTGCTACAGCAAGTTTAAGTTGGGATACTTTTTCAAATCCTAAATCACGAGCATCTTGTTCGCTCTGTCTTTGTTGTTCTTTATACCATTGCATTCTTCCATATGCTCCATAAAACTTACCATATTGACCTGTAAAATCTTCATGATGTAAGTGTAGCCAGTCATAATTTGCTAAATTACCATTCATAACTTCGAAATCATAAATTTTATCATATGGAATTTCTGCATAAGTAAGTGCAAGAGTAACAGCATCATCCCAAGGTTGAGTTGTAGGTGGTGAATATACTGCTATTTTAGGAGCTTTTTCCAGTTTTACTGCATCCATATTTACTGACGGGGCAGAAATCTCATTAAATATTACATTCTTTTGACCATCTGCAATTATTTCATAACTTACATTTCGCAAAATACACTCTTGCTCAATTTCTGTAGCAAAAAAAGTAAGAAAACTTCCTCCTCTGTAATTAAGTAACCACCAGGCTTCTACATTATTCTGCAAAGTCCAATATGTAACACCATAAGCCTTTAAATGATCTGTTTGACTATCATCCATTGGAATAAGTATCCATGCGGCATTTATTTGATAAATAAAAACGAATAATAATAATAATGTGATAATAGTTTTTTTCATCATAAAACAGTATTTGTTACAAAATTACAAAAATTGTTCATAAATAAATCATTTTCTTTTTCTCTTCTCTATAATTGCAATACTAATAGACTTTTAAATTAAACTATTTAATAAGTTTTCTGTTTAATTAAAAAATTACGTACATTTACGACAACTTAAATCTAATAAACTATGAAAACAACATTTATGACTCTTTTGCTAAGCTTAGTTTTTTCTGGAACTGTAATATTAGCACATCCACCTGCAAAGCCACAAATATCTTATGACAAAGTTTCTGGAAACTTAACAATTACTTTTAGTCATCCAGTTAAGGATGTGTCAAAACACTATTTAGACAAAATAACTATTTTAATTGATGGAGAAGAATATGAAATTTTAGAATTTCAGGAACAAACAAATTTAAAAGAACACGTGATAAAAATGGAAATCCCAAATTTGGAAAAAGGGACAAAGATAAAGGTAATAGCTCAATGTAATATATTTGGTAAGAAAAAAAGTAAGTTTGTTGTTAAGTAAATAAACTTATAATTTCTTTTCTTGGGAATAATATTTTATATAAATTTACATTTTATTGATTTATTATATATGTTAAAACTATGATAGTAACAACAACTGAAGAAATTCCAAATAAGAAAATTAGTGAAATATTAGGTGTCGCTCGTGGTAGTACCGTTAGGGCTCGAAATATAGGACGCGATATATTTGCAGGTTTAAAAAGTATCGTTGGTGGCGAAATAGAGGAGTACACAAAGCTACAGGCTCAAGCACGCGAACAAGCAATGCAACGTATGATTCAAGATGGGGAGAAATTAGGTGCTGATGCAATTGTTAATGTTCGCATGACAACATCAATGGTAATGCAGGGGGCTTCTGAAATTATGGTATATGGTACAGCTGTAAAACTAATTTAGGATGGATGTAATTGGAATAGCAATAGGCATTACTTATGGTGTTCTTTTTGCTGTAGCAATTGTTTTGTTGATATATCTTATTATAAGACGAGTAAAAATTAGGAAAAAAGAAGATTTTGATAAAAGAGATAATTAATAAACTTATGCCACAAAAAATCGCAATTATAGGGTTTGGAGCAGCCGCAATAGGCTTTATTGAAAGAATTAAGAATGAAAATCTTGAAATTCATGTTTTTGAGAAAAGTAAGGATATTTACTCATCTAGTATTAGTGGAATTCGTGCAGACGGGAAACTATTTGTTTCTACCGAAATGGGAGGGGACATGTATATCAATACAGAATTACAGAAAAAACTTGTCGATTACTATATAAGTCATACCGATAGTAATACCGTAGAAACAGGAAATTCATTTACAAATGAAGAATATTATAAGCAGTTTTATGCAAAAGGGTTTCAGCCTATTACTGCCGACTTTTATCATATTGGAACAGATCAATTAAAAGATGTTTTGTATAGTATTTTCGAGGACTTTAAGAAACATAAGAATGTGCATTTCCATTTTAATCAGGAGATTACAAAAATTGAAAGAAAAGAAAACTCTGTAGTTTTAAGTAACGGAGAAGAATTCGACAAAGTTGTAGTTGCTGCAGGGCGAAGCGGACATAAACTTGTAAAACAAATTATAAATGATTATCCTGAAATTGTCACAGATAATACTCAAGTTGATCTGGGTATTCGTTATGAAGTTCCTAACCATGTTGTAGATGAGTTAAATAAAGAAATGTACGAGTTTAAAATTCGTTACAAGAGTAAAACCGGATATATGGTTCGTACATTCTGCAATAATCCAAGCGGATATGTTGTTACTGAAAATTATGGAGACTTTACTACCGTAAATGGCCATGCAAAACTAAGGGATAAAAGTAAGAATACAAACTTCGCAATTTTAGTTACCGTAAAGCTTACACAACCATTTAACGATCCAATTGGATATGGTTCGTATATTGCTAAAATGTCAAATCTACTTGCAGGTGATGGAAAAGTGATATTGCAAACATACAGCCGCTTTAAAAACTCAAAACGTAGTAAAAATCTATACAGAGTCTTCCCAACACTTGAAGAAGATAAATTTATCCTTGGTGATGTTAATTTGGCCTTTCCAAGAAGAATAATGGAAAGTATAATCGATTTTATCGAAAAACTAGATGAAATTGTCCCTGGCGTTGCAAATCCTGACAATCTTGTTTATGCACCTGAAATTAAATTTTATTCAAATGCTTTAGACAACGAAAAATACAATAATCTTAAATTTGTAGGAGACTGCTCAGGTGCTACAAGATCAATAATATATGCTACTGCTCATGGGTGGTTGATGGCTGAGGAGATTATAGAAAATAAATAATAAATAGCAACCATTCCGAAGGTTCAAAACCTTCGGAATGGTTGCGAACTTAGATGCCAATAAGTAAAGTCATATTAAAACCCGGTAAATTTTATCATATTTACTCTCACGCAGTAAGCCGTGATAATCTCTATTATTCTGATAGGAACTATATTTATTTTATTTCTAAAATAGAAAAATATCTTATCGATTATGTAGATATATATTCATATTGCTTAATGCCAAATCATTATCATATTCTTTTTTACATACCTGATAAATATGGTAATGATAACGCGAATGATATTATTGTTCGTCAAATATCCAAAATGCTTAATAGCTATGCTCAAGCAATTAATAAACAAGAAAAGAGAATGGGAAGTTTGTTTGCAGGAAGGTTTAAAAGAATTCATGTTGACACTGAGGAATACCTGAAGAATTTAATTATCTATATCCATCAGAATCCTGTTGCATCATGTTTCTCAAATAATATTTCACGTTGGAATTATTCTTCATATAATTCAATTTTAAAACGAGATAATACAATAATAAAAACAAATGAAGTTATCGAATTATTTAACGATTTAGATAATTTTAAATATTGTCATCAAAGTTTTAATAATAAATTCGAGATATAAGCTTTACCGCTTTACCACTCCGAGAGCTTTTAGCTCTCGGAGTGGTAAAAGCTAAAAGCCGATGTTTTCTTTTTCTATTTGATAAAGCTGAATTTTGGAATTAAAAAATTGATGAATAATCCATCAGATTATGACAGGATTTTTTTGGTTGGTTCGGTTTGGATGGGAAGATTTATCTGCCCTTTAAAATCTTTTATTAAGAAATATATGGATCAAATAGATTCTCTATACTTCGTAACATGTTGTGGGAGTAGAGATGAAGTAAAGTTTGAGAAGTTTGGTCATGGACATGTTTTTAAAATCGTTGAGGACTTATTAGGTGAAAAATGCAAACAGTGTGATGCTATTCCAATAGGTCTTGTATTACCTGAAGAACAAAGAAAAGATGGTAATGCCGTCATGAAAGCTAGGCTTTTCGATGGTAATTTCCAGAATGAAATTAAAGAAAGATTTGATAATTATATTTCTCAAATAAAATAATTAAACAATTTTTCATCAACCTTTTTACATAGATTCTGTTAAAACTTCTGCGATTTTTTTTATTTTTACACTTCAATATCTAAATATTTAAGCATGATGAGATTTTACAAGTTATCACTACTCTTGTGTTTTAGTTTTCTTTATAGTTTTGTGTCAGCACAAACCGGATCTGTAAAGGGAACTGTCACAGACGAAAATGGAGAGCCTTTATACGGGACAAATGTTGTAGTGAAAGGGAAGAGCATCGGAGTTATTACCGATTTTGATGGTAAATATGTTTTAAGTGATGTACCTGCCGGAACTCAAATAATTGAATTCTCATTTATTGGGATGAAAACTCAAGAGTTTACCGTTGAAGTTTCAGCAAATGCAGCAACAACACAAGATGCTGTTATGCAGGAAGATGCTGTAGTTCTTGATGATGTTGTGGTAATAGGATACGGTAGACGTCAAAAGCGTGATGTTACAGGTGCAATTACTTCTATTGGTGCTGACGATATTGGTGATGCAGTGTTACCTAGTCTTGAAAGTAGTATGCAAGGGCGAGCTGCAGGTGTTCAGGTCACAACATCTAATGGTATGGCCGGTTCATCAATCAATGTTAAAGTTAGAGGAACAAACTCTATTTCTGCTGGCTCTCAACCACTATATGTTATTGATGGTATCCCTGTTACAAATGGTGACTTCTCTGCGAATAATACTGGTTCCGGCTTTAATGCATTATCCGATTTAAATCCAAATGACATTGAATCTATTCAGATTTTAAAAGATGCAGCAGCAGCTTCTATTTATGGTTCTCGAGGCGCAAACGGAGTTGTTCTTATTACAACTAAAAAAGGGAGTGCAGGAAAAACCAAATTTAATGTGAATTATTATTCAGGAATAAATCAAGCTGCTAATACAATGGACCTGATAACTGCAGAGCAACATCTTGCTTTACGTGATTCTGCAAGAGCTCAAAGAGGTCTTGATCCGGAATCAGCTGATGCGGTAATATATACACCTTCAAATGGTGCTTCAATAACCAGAGGAATGGCTGACAGTATTGCGGCTCTTGGTGGTACTGACTGGATTGACCAAGTACTAAGAACAGGTTATGTTCAGGAATTAAGTGCTTCTGCTCAGGGTGGCAACGAAAAAACAATCTTTTATGTTGGTATGACATACAAGGACGAAGAGGGCTTTGTTTTAGGCAATAATTATGAAAGATTAAGCGGTCGTATTAATGTTGAAAATAAAGCAACAGATAAACTCAGCTTAGGAACAAATATGTCGGTATCGTACAGTAAAAACGACAGGGTACCAACAGGTGACGCAGGAGGTTTAGGACTGGCTCAACAGAAACTTCCTTATCTTCCAATCTATAATGAAGATGGTACATACTACGATCCATATAGTAACCCGCTATGGCAGCTTGATAATTGGAAATTCCAGGCAAATTCATTTAGGTCAATTTCTGGTATCTATCTAAATTATGAAATAACTGAGAATTTATCTTTCCGCAGTGAATTTGGTGTCGACTTTATGAATCTAACAGAAGATGAATTCCGTTTCCGCAATTCACAAGACACAGGTTCTGTTTCATCAGCTTGGGACAGACGCACCAATGTGTTTAATTTTACTACAAATAATTACTTTTCATATCATCATGATTTTGGTGAAAATCAGGAAGCTGATTTCACTTTAGGTCATGCCTATCAACGTTCAAACACAAGTGGAGTAGGGCTTAATGGATGGAACTTCCCTAATGACAATCTAACAAGTCCTGGATCTGCTGATCCTAGTGATATGACAGGTTATAGTTATTCAACAGCATTTGCTTTTGATTCTTATTTCTTTAGAGTTAACTATAAACTATATAATAAATATCTTGCCGGGTTCAGTATCAGAACAGATGGTTCTTCTCGCTTTGGTGAGAACAACAGGTATGGTACTTTTCCTGCAGTTTCTGTTGGTTGGATAATGAGTGACGAAAGCTTCATTCAGGATATAGAATCAATCAGCTTTCTTAAATTCCGTGTAAGTTATGGTCTTACAGGAAACGCAAATATTGACGATTATGCTCATCTTGGGTTTTATTCAGCCGTTGGAGGATACAATGGTGCTGCAGCTATAGTTCCTTCAACCTTATTAAATCCATACTTAAGCTGGGAAAAATCTATTATGTTGGATGTTAATATCGACTACGGATTCTTTAATAATAGAATTAGTGGTAGCATTACATATTATGATAAGAGAAGTTCCGACTTATTACTACAGGTAACATTACCAAGTTCCTCAGGTTATTCAAGTATTTGGCAGAATGTTGGTGCAATGCAAAATAATGGTGTTGAATTTGATTTAACTTCTCATAATGTTCAAGGAGATTTTAAATGGACAACAAACTTTAATGTTGCATTTAACCATAACGAAGTTACTGATGTTGGCGGTCTTCTTCCTGACGCATTTGACAATCAATCTGGTGGTGATGCTCGAGTAATTCAGGGATATCCTGTAGGTATTGCATATTTGGTTGAATGGGCTGGTGTTCAGCAAGCAGATGGTGAAATTCCTCTTTGGAATGTTGATGGCACACCAATACTTGATGGCGAAGGAAATCAGGAAACGGTTATGGTAGAAGCTGGTACAGAACTATATTACGATGCAAATGGGAACCTTATGACCTATGCAAATCCAACGGGAGATTTTTATGGTGACAACAGAAAAGCTGCAGGAAGTCCATTTCCAAAATTTGTTGGAGGTATTACTAACACTTTTAATTATAAAGGATTTGATTTAAATGTACTTTTCATTTATCAATATGGCAATACCCTTTATGATGATCAGGCTAAACGTATGATTGGTGATTACACATCAATTGCTCAACGTCCCGAAATCCTTGATGCTTATTCAGAAACTAATCCAAGTACTGAAGTTCCTGGACTTAATGAATATTCAACTTATGTAAACTCAACAAGATTCTTATACGATGCTTCTTTTATAAGACTAAAGAACGTTTCTTTAGGTTATAGCTTCAGCAAAGAAATATGCCAAAAGCTACATCTTACTAATTTGAGAATATACGTATCTGGTAATAACTTATGGACATTGACCAATTATCCTGGATGGGATCCCGAAGTATTGCGTAATACTAGTGCTTCAGATCCTGATTCTAATGTCTCGTTTGCAGCTCCTTCGTTTGCAACACCTCAGGCAAGATCAATAATTGGTGGTATTCAGGTTTCATTTTAAAAACTCAGACTATGAAAAATAATAATATAATTATCAAACTTACTGTTTTAAGTGCAATAATATTCATTGCTTTTACCTCATGTGAAAAGTTGCTGGAAACAGATTTAAATGACAGAATCCCAAATGATGTAGCAATTACAAGCACAAGGGATTTACAACTAGTCTTAAATGGGGCGTATGATGGTCTTCAATCCGGCTCAATGCTAGGAGGTAATCCAATTATTTATGCAGATCTGTTATCAGATGACGGGATAATTGGGAATGAGCAAAAGCTAAACCGTTTCGGTAAGTATGAGATATATTCAATGACGACATCTCCACAAATTACTGAAATTGCAAGCTTTTGGAGCACTGGATATTCAGCAATAAATCGTGCAAATAATGT
>CAYUWD010000091.1:0-11981 GCA_964448235.1 uncultured Bacteroidales bacterium
ATTTACTTTCATTATCAAAAATTTTAGTAATATTAACCCAAACATCCAATACCTCCTTATCTTTTGTTTGACGTTTTGTTTCAAAAGATTCTATAAACTCGTTTCTTTCTATACAATTTATTAAGTTCAAAGTTTTAGTTTTAAAATCTTTAGGAACTAAATCTGAGATATTCATTTTTAAAGCTTCTTCCTTACTGTAACCATAAATATTTATAGCACCTACATTCCAATCAGTAATATTGCCGTTTAAATCCTGCACAATTATTGCATCCTTAGAATTTCGCACAATTGTTTCTTGTTGACTGAGTTCTTTTATACGAGCTAATAATTTCTCTTCAGATAATAATAAGTCTTGCTCTTTTTCTTTTAGTTTTTTGTAAGCTAGCTTTAATTCTTCGATATTATTATTGTCAATTTTATTCATTTAATACAATTTTATTTATTTTAAAGAAAAGAATACAAGAGTTTATTTTTGCCATCCCCTATTGAATAATAAACTTGTCCTTTTTCAATATCCAATGTTATACTTCTTCTTTGAAAACCTCCTAATGATTTTGCTTTTATACTAATGTTTTGTTGATTTAAAAGGTTTATAACAGAATTAATGTTTTCTTGACATATATTATCATCTTTTCTTTTTAATACATTTGCTCCACCTACAAGGCAAACTTCGATGTTTTTTGATTCTGATGACAAATGATTCATTTTTTTCAACAAAGACATTATCGCATCAGCAGCATATTTTGTATTAAGAGTGTCGGATTTCCGTTTTGAAGCTCCAGGAAGCATAACATGTGCTAAACAACCTGCATTTACATGTGAGTCATAAGCTGCAATAACAATACATGATCCAATAGCAGAAGTTTTTAATATTGTATTAGTTGAAGCAAGAATAACATCTCCTGTTAATACATCTATAATCTTTTTCTCCATCTTAAAACTATGTTTATGCTTATTTTAGTTATTGTGTATCAACACAATATGTTATCAAAGTTAAGAAAACAATTCAAATTAACAATTAGAGATATATAAAAGATTTGGAATATTTATAAAAAAAGGTGCTTGAATAAATTATTTTTTCTTTTTTCTCAAATTCAATTTTTCACCTGGCATAGGTTCTGCACCAGGATCCATATTATTCTTTTTATAAAGTTTCTTAAGTTTAATTGCATAAAGTTGAGAGATATCTCTCATAGTTTCACCTTGATTTACAATATGGTAATCATTACCTTTTGCAGCTTTATTCCTTTTAGGTTTAATATAAATTGTATCACTAGCACTGATTGGTTCATTTTTATTTAGGTCGTTATATTTTGTAAGCTGCCATGGCATCAAATTAACTTCAGAGGCTAAGGTTTTAATTGTGGTATTGTTTTTACTTACAATGTATGGAACACGATTATTTTCAAGAATATCATCAGCATAAAGATTAATTTCAAAATTATCATCATAATTGTTATTTCTATTGTTATTTCTATTGTTATTCTTTCCATTTATTGGTTTAGCTTTACCTGTATCATAATCATATAATTCAAATTTTTCTATTAAACCAATCAGTTTTTCAGCATAAGTTGGACTTGTAGCATATCCAGCTTTTTTAAGGCCTTTAGCCCAAGCTTTATAATCGGTAATTTCTAAATCAAAAAGGAAATGATATCTACTATTATTACGTAAAAATTCTGAATGATCTTTATAAGAATCAGCAACGCTTTTATATTTTCTAAAACACTCATTTAAAGCATCATCATCAGCATAAATTTCATCCCCTTCCCAAGCATGGCATTTAATTCCAAAATGATTATTTCCCTGAGTGGCTAAATATGAATTACCACTACCCGACTCTAAAATACCTTGAGACAAAGTAATGCTTGCCGGAACTCCAGAACGCTTCATCTCTTTAACTGCCATAGATGAGTAATTTTCAATATATTCTTTTTGCGTCATTTGAGCAAATAAATTAATACTGAGAAAACCTATAAATATTATTATTATTCCGATGCGCATTGTTAAATATAATTATATATTTTTTATCAAAAGTATTTAGGAATGTGAATAAAAATACTATATGAAAGAAAAAAATATTAACAAATTTCAGTTAAAACAAAACCTTATAAAAGAAAATAATTATTTTTGAAACAGAAAAGAAGAGCATGAAAAGAAAAATACTATACATCATTATCATATTAAGTTTAACTTCAACAACAAGTAATGCCTTTTGTCAAAGAGATTCTTTATTCGAAAAGTATTTAACATATCGTAACAGATTATTAAATGAATGGATAATAATTAGTCCCAATGTTGAGCAATTTGGTGTAAATATTCCTGCAGTAGATCGCAAAATTGATACAACGGGAAAACCAACATGGGTAAGTTGGAGTGATGGCAATTGCAATTTTAATCATTGGTTAAGTATTCTCGCTACAGAATATAGATTATTGAAAAATAATAATCAGAATTATGAACAGACTTTAACTATGTTAATATACAGTCTTTTAGCTATCGAAAGATTAGATTTATACTCTGAATACTGTTTAAGGAAATCACATCAATTAACTGACAGTATTGTTGACGACTATATGTATATACATTATCCTGAAGATATTAACGGATTTTTAATTAGAGATGATGTAAGCTTGGGTTTTTGGAGACAATATCATAAGCATTTTAAGGCAGAATATGGATGGCATAAAAAAACAAATGATGGGACAAACACCTATTTATCTGTATTTCATAAAGGTGTTATTAAAAAAGAAGGGATGTCTCAGGATAATATCATTTACATGTTACAATCTCTTGCTTTGATAAAAAATTTAGTAGACAATGAATCAATATCTACAATCAAAATTAATTTTATCAATAATTATATACCAAGATATTTGCATGACAAAAATATCGTTTACAACGATACAGTACATTTCGATATATGGATAGATGATATTACAGACAGGATTGTAAAACGCATGCAACATCCATATCCTGAACAAGAAATTGTATTAAAATTTAATAATAATTTTAGAGCTCAACCTCGTAAATTAAATATTGGCGGAGTAATTAATTCAAGATGGTATTTAATGAATCCTGTAACAAATGACCTTGTTGCAGAAGGCAATGGCGAAGATATGGGAGTTTGGATGAATTCATATGGAGTTGCAGAAGCAGCAAACTTTATAACAGGTAAAAACTACCACTTTGATAAATCAGAAAAAGGTTTAAATGCTTATTTATTTAAAGCATTACTTTTAAAAAACTTAAAAATATTGAAAGTAGCAGGATTTCCTGTTCCGGATGCAATAGATGACTATATGTTTCGCACGTTAGCAAGTATTGCTGACATAAATTGGAATAAAGACTCATATAATCTACTTTTTTTATTAGGTGACAAAAGAAAAGTATGGACTTATGAACATAATCTACTAATCCTACTAATTCTTCACCAAAACAAATATTCTGAAATATTTTATCCAGAATCTGAAATATTTAAAACTTATAAAGAATATTATTCTGAATTACTTTCTTATGCCCCAGAATCCGGACCTTCTACAGATTACAGACGTAAAGATTACCATCCATACTGGTCATCATCATCAAGATTAAACTGGCCTGATTATCAAGGTCGAAGAAATATAAAACGAGTTCAAGAGTATGCTGGATTGGATTATCTTTTTTTATATAATTTATATAGATTAGTATTTTATCCAAACAATTATTCTTTACCACTAGATTCAAAGAATGCAATAAAAGACATGGATTTTGAAAAGTATAAAAAACCTAATATGAAGGGAATTGATGCAGAATTCTTTTATATGCCCCCAAAGCAGAAATAATTAATCTTAAAGGCTCTTTTATTGCATATCATTGCAATTATAATAGGTCAATCCAATTTTATGGGAAGTAATTACTTTTGTAATTTTAATTGTATTCACATTATTCTAATTACAAAACATGATGCAAAATATTACTTGCTCTTTAATAAGAAAATAAAAACTATTCTGGAGTTTTGAATTTGTTTTCACAAAATTTATTTTTCTTCATGTATAAAACATCTGGATTGTTGCAAAATTCACATACCTGATTATTAGTAAACTTACATCTTGAAATAATAATTGATGATTTTTGATCAGAGTATGAACCATTCCACATATCTTCATCAACTCTGAAAAAGAAAGGCATAAAATCATCATTATAATTTTCTGTAAAACTACATTTATTAAATGAGACATTCTGACAATTCATAATTTCAATAAGATCAAACTCTCCTGTTTTTCTAAATGAATTCTTTGTAAAACTAATATTTTCTGAATCGTATAAATACAATAAGCCATAAGTACATTCATATATATCAGATTTAGCAACTGTGATATTTTTACAGGATTTAGAATACATTCCAACAGTTCCACTGCCATAAAGTGAACATCTTACAATACTAATATTTTCACAAGCTTCAAATGCCATAACTCCACCAGTACAATAACCTGCTTCAGTGTGACCGAATATTAAATCTTCAAAAACTATGTTTGTTGAATTTGAAAAACTTAACACCCAACTATAACGAGGTTCAATTACTATCTCAACATTTCCTTTGCCTTTAATTTTTAAATTATTAACTCCTGTATAATGTGGAGATGGACCATCAAATTCATCTATTAAGCTAATAATTGGATTACTTACTTCTAAAATTACTTCACTAATATTATATTTTCCTTCTTCTATAAGAATTGTCTTATCTGAATCAATTGCATTAAGAAGATCCAAAGTATTATCAACAGTGATCGTTTCAGCAAATACTCCTTGAATGGGTAATAATAATACAATAAATATTGATAATATGTTTTTTGTTTTCATGCTCAAAGTTTTAAATATACTTTCAAAAATAAGCTTTTTGTTAATTAGAATCACCAAATTATATGAAAAATTTATTGAGAATACTCAAATCAATCCTATTTTTTGTATTTTCGTTGATTCAATTTAAAATTACGAAAATATGAAAGCATTTAAAGCATATGACATAAGAGGAGTCTACAATGTTGATTTCAATAAAGAAGATGTATATAAGCTTGGTTATTTTATTCCAAAAGTATTAAAAGCAAATAAAGTTTTGATTGGACGTGATGTAAGAGACTCATCTCCTGAAGTTTTTGAATACTTAGTAAAGGGCATTACAGATGCAGGTGTGGATGTTTACGATGCTGGTTTAGCAACAACTCCAATGATTTATTATTCAACTGCCAAATTTGAGTTTAAAGCTTCAGTAATGATTACAGCATCTCACAACCCTGCTGAATATAACGGACTCAAAGTCTCCGGTGAAAATGCTCGTCCTATTGGCTTTGATACAGGTTTAAACAAAGTCAAAGAGCTTATGGAAACTAAAGAAGTCATAATTTCCGTAAAAAAAGGTAAACTACAAAAACTAAATGTTAGCGATAAATATTTTGAATTTCTAAAATCTTATGTTCCGAATATTGGTAATCTCAAAATTAGTATAGATTGTAGTAATGGTATGGCTGGATTATTTATCAAAGACTTACTTGGAAATTCTCCATTGTATTTTTATGATGAACTTGATGGTACTTTTCCAAATCATGAAGCTAATCCTTTAGTAGCTAAGAATATCGTTGATTTACAAAATCATGTTCTAGAAAACAAATCAGACATAGGCGTTATTTTCGATGGAGATGCAGATAGAGTAATGTTTGTTGACGAAAACTCAGAGTTTATCTCGCCAGATTTGATGATTGCTGTCCTCGCCCACTATTTTCTTGAAGAAAAAGGTTTAAAAGGCAAGGTAATTCAGGATATACGTACTTCGAAAGCTGTAGGCGAATATATTGCACAATTTGGTTCAACAATGGAAATGTGGCGTGTTGGTCGTGCTTATGCAGCAACAAAACTTAAAGAGATTGATGGGATATTTGGTGGCGAGCTTGCAGGACATTATTACTTTAAAGATTTCTATTACTCAGATTCGGGTATATTAGCAAGCTTACTAATCTTAGATGTAATCTCAAAAATGAAGAAAAAGGGAGTTTCAGTTTCTCAGCTTATTGGCAAAATAAAAAAATACGAAAATAGCGGTGAAATAAACTTTAAAATTGAAGATAAACAAGGTGCTATGGATGCAGTTATTGATTACTTTAAAGTTCTCGAAAAACCGGAAGCATTTTTCGATTTCGATGGTTATAGACTTGAATATAAAGACTGGTGGCTAAATATTCGTCCATCAAATACAGAACCATATTTAAGATTTTTATGTGAAGCAAACTCAACCGAATTATTAAACTCAATAAAAGAACAGGTTCTAGGAATTATAGAAGGATATGGTGGCGAAATTACAGAAGGCCATTAGAAGTATTGGAGTGAGCTAGAGTGAGCTAGAGTGAGCTAGAGTGAGCTAAAGTGAGCTAAAGTTTTTGGAGTTGTTAAATAATATAATGTGGAACTGATTTTCAGATTCCACATTTTCATAATATTGTAGTTTGAATTATATTATTCTTCATTCTCAAATTCTTCGTCAAATTTCTTTTCAAAATCTTTCTTTTCACTATCTATTCCACTAAAATTGTGACATTTACGTTGATATTTTTCAAAATCTTTTTGTAGCTCAAGATATCTGAAAATATCTTTTGATTTCAGATATGATGAATTTTTTATCTTATTCATATCTTTGTAATACCTGTCAACATAAATACACGCTTTACGTATGTTTTCGGAGTGATTAAAGTATATATCAATTAATTGAATATTAGATTCTATGCGCATCAATAAATACTTTCGTGATTCTACTGAAATTGGGATATTTTTAATTACTATTTCATAACTTTCTGCAGCTTCTGAATACCTGTTCTTTTTAAATGATTTCTCTGCAAAATCGTATGATTTATCAGATGCTTTTAGTAATGCTTTACTTTGAGCAAAAAGTCCTCCCGAGAACAAAAAGCTTATTAAGACGATTAAAAATAAATTCTTTTTCATATCTGTTAATTTTAGTGTTTGTACATATATTGCAAAATGCTTTCCAAAAATATTAAAAAATAACTAAAGTTTATCAAATTCGGCAAGAATTTAGTAATTGTTTTTGTCACGATCTTTGCACTTCGCCCTGTCATCGCTATCGCAAAGAGTCGCGCCAAAAACAATTCGCAACTATATATTTTAATACTAAAAACCTGCCTTTACTCCCATTGTGCTTGAAAAGGAATTACTTATTACACCTTTGGGTGGCTTGGTATCGTACAAATAATTTATATTCACACTCAGGCTAATATTTTTAATTATTTTAAAGTATAGTGAGGTTTGGTTTGTTAATCTAAAATCGCTAAAGTCATCTAATCGCGGTTGAAAATAAGTTATAGTATTTACCTCACACAAATCTTTAGGAAAAGCATAAGTAAAAGTAAAATATGATGATAGTCTGTGATCTCTATTTAATTGTGGAATATCTTCAAGCGTTTGTTCAATTTCATACATATAAAGAACTCCAAAGCTGGACTTTAGGTTCTCTTTATTGAACAACTTAAGTCGTGGCCCCACACCAAGTAGAGTTCTCTTGTCAAGTAGCAATACTTCGTTGTTCTGATATTGAATAAATGACTCTAATCTTATGAAATTATTGAATTTTCTGATATACCTAAAATGGATAAAACCTGAATTATTAATATTACTTGTATTTGTTTTAGTTAAGTCATAGCTTCCTAATATTAAGAATACACTTTTCTTAGTCTTTGTACGGGTTTGAAGCGTCATACCAGCTTTAAATAATGAGAATGTTGTAGTGTTGCTTTGCTTGTATGAGTATGAAGCTGTTACATTGCCTGCAAATGCCATAGTATCATTCTGCATACGCTTGGATTCCACGTTTACAAGTTGCGCACGAACTCCGCAAGAAATAAATATAAGCGGTATCAATATTTTAATAATATTTTTCAATAACATTCAATCAAAAGCTTTAATTTTCCGATTCTTTAGCGAAAATATTCATCGATATTTTAGTCGAAAGGGATTCTAATAAAAAAACCGCTTTCGCGGTTTGATGTTTTGTTTTTGTAGCGAGAGGCGGGTTTGAACCGCCGACCTCATGATTATGAATCATGCGCTCTAACCAACTGAGCTACCTCGCCATATGCTCTAACCAATCCCGAAAAACAGAAAATTTATTATAATTTTCATCGTTTTTCGCGGACTCTCGATTTTTAACGAAAAAATCCTTTGTCCTAGTTTGGTTTAAATACTTCAATTAACTTCTGACTTTGTATTTCGCTCTATATGATTTTTTCTAAAAATCGGAGCTGAGCTACCTCGCCATATGCTCTAACCAATCCCGAAAAACAGAAAATTTATTATAATTTTCATCGTTTTTCGCGGACTCTCGATTTTTAACGAAAAAATCCTTTGTCCTAGTTTGGTTTAAATACTTCAATTAACTTCTGACTTTGTATTTCGCTCTATATGATTTTTTCTAAAAATCGGAGCTGAGCTACCTCGCCACTATTTTAGGACTGCAAAAATAATTAATTTTATTAAAAAGCAAATAAAGTTTGTAAACTATTTTTAATTTTTATAAATTGCGAGAGATATAATTATAATTATAAAGGTTTTTATAGACTTAAGATAAGCCTTATGACAAAAGTAGAATTAGAATTTATTTTCAACTCGTCTGAGAGAATATTATTTAATCGTTTAAGTACTGCCTCAGGTTTAAGTGAATGGTTTGCAGATGATGTAACCGTAAGAGATAATGTTTTTACATTTATATGGGAAGGAGTTGAAGAAAAAGCAGAATTAATAAATAAAAAAGATCTTCAGTATGTTAGATTCAAATGGCTTGACAGTGAAGAAAATACTTATTTCGAGTTTAAAATTCAATCTGATGCACTAACGAAAGATATTGCTCTTATAATAACAGATTTTGCCATTGATGATGAAAAAGAAGAAGTTATAGATCTTTGGGAAAGTCAGATAAATGAACTAAAACATATTTTAGGCGCATAAATACGACTAATTTTCTTATTTTTGCATGTCTTAAAAACATGACATGTTTAAACAAATTCATAAATATATAATAAAATCATTTTTAGGACCATGGATAATAACTTTGTTAATCTGTGTGTTTTTATTGTTAATGCAATTCTTATGGAAATACATTGATGATTTAGTTGGTAAAGGCCTTGAATGGAATGTAATTTCTGAATTATTATTTTATGCATCATTAACCTTGGTTCCATTAGCTCTCCCTCTATCAATACTACTTGCAAGCATTATGACATTTGGTGGATTTGGAGAAAAAAATGAACTATTTGCCATGAAATCCGGAGGTATTTCTCTTTATAAAATTATGTATCCGTTATTGGTATTTAATTTACTAATTAGTTTAGGAGCATTTTATTTCTCAAACAATTTATTGCCGTATACAAATTTAAAAATGAGATCATTGCTTTTTAGCATACAACAACAACGTCCGGAAGTAAATATTAGAAATGGTATATTTACAGACCCAGTTGATAATTTAAGCATAAAAGTAGATCGAAAATATAGGAATAATAATACACTGGAAGGAGTATTGATTTATGATCATCGAAACACATCAGGCAACAACAACGTAACAACAGCTAAAGCTGGAAATATCAAAATTACAGAAGATAAGAGTATTTTGATTATGGAACTTTATGATGGTTATCGATATGAAGAATTACAACTTGAGAAAGACAAAAAAACTGCAAATAAATCTAGGCCACATCAAAAATCTAAATTTAGAAAACAAACAGTTTATATCGAGCTCGATGGTTTAGGGCTTGATAGAAGTAATGAAGAATTGTTTAAAAATGGCTTTGAAATGTTAAACAACAAACAACTTGAAAAAGCAATTGATTCTCTTAGAAAATCATTACATAAACGCGAGTATGATATCTGGTATAATATTAAACAATATTCATTGTTTAAGGGAGAAGCAGAATGGTTAAAACTAAACGAAGACCAAAAAGAAATTGCTCAAATAAAAGTCGAAAATTTCATTATCGACAATAATGAAATATACTTTTCTATTGATAGCATTTATAGTAATCTAAACGATAATCAACAAAACAAAGTTATAGATTTTGCATTAAATTATAGCCGCGCTGCTAAACAATATGTTGAAGTCACAAATGACGAAGTGCAAGGTTATCAACGATGGATTGTAAGACATCAAATAGAATGGCATCGCAAATTTGTTTTATCTATAGCATGTTTATTATTTTATTTGATTGGAGCTCCATTAGGTGCAATTATTAGAAAAGGGGGGTTTGGATTTCCAGTAATTGTTTCAGTTTTTATTTTTTTAATATATTACATAATTTCAATAACATTTGAAAAAACAGTAAGAGAGTTAGTATTACCTCCTGAAATTGGAATGTGGATAAGCACAGCTATTTTATTGCCTATTAGCATATTTTTAATTATTAGAACAGCTAATGATTCAATGAGAGTAAGTCCTCATTTCTATTTAAAAATACGAAATTTATTTAGAAGAAAAGCAAGAAATAATGCAGAAATAAAATAATTATTTGTTATTTTGTAAAGAAAAATGAGGGAGTAGATATGAGGATACTGATTTTAACAAATAAAATGCCCTATCCACCAAAAGACGGTGGCTCTATAGCTACATTAGTATTAACAGAAGCATTACACAAAGCAGATAACGATGTTGATATATTATCAATGAATACAAGTAAACACTTTGTCGATCTTCAAGATTTACCTAAAGAACTTACTGATAAAATCAATTTTAAAACTGTTTCAGTAAATACTGAAATTACACTACCAGCACTTATTAAGAATCTTATATTCTCTAAAGAACCATATAATGCCACAAGATTTATCTCTCCTGAATTTGATAAAATTCTAAAGCTACAATTAAAAGAAAAACAATATGATATTATACAGTTAGAAGGATTATATTTATGTCCATATATTAATACAATTAAATCTCACTCAAAAGCAAAAGTAGCTTTACGCTCTCACAATATTGAACATGAAATATGGCATCGTGCAGCTTCTAATGAAAATAATATTATAAAAAAACAATATAAAAAACTACTAGCAAAAAGAATAAAAAGTTTCAAATTATCATATTTAAACAAATATGATTTTTTAATTCCAATTACAAAAAGAGACTCAATCCAATACAATAAATTAGGAAACGTAAAACCATATCATATAGTTCCAACAGGAATTGATAAAGAAAATTATATAATTGACACATCTAATTCTAGATTTCCCGGAGTGTTTCATATTGGAGCATTAGATTGGCTCCCAAATCAAGAAGGAATAAAATGGTTTATTGATAATGTTTGGAAAAAATTTAAAACACAATACCCTGATTTTAGATTTCATTTAGCAGGACGCAATGCTCCTAGTTCTTTTGTAAAATATTTAACAAATATATCTATTGCATATATTGGCGAAGTTGAAGATGCTAATCAATTTATAAATAGTAATTCTATAATGATAGTCCCTTTGTTTTCCGGAAGTGGAATGAGAATCAAAATTATTGAAGGTATGGCACTAGGTAAAACTATTATTACTACTTCAATTGGAACAGAAGGAATAGATTCAACTCATAATGAGAATATACTTATTGCAGATACTCCTGAAGATTTTTACAATTGTTTAGAAAGAGTTTGCACAGACAAATCCCTTCATGATAAAATATCAAAAAATGCTATAAAATTTGTTCATGATAAATTTGATAATACTAAAATTGCAGAACGTTTAACTAAATTCTATTTAGAACATATCTAATGATTATATTACAAATAATATTATGGTCTTTTATAGCTTTGGTATTTCATACATACGTAATATACCCTCTACTTTTAATCATTTTTGGAAAATCTAAAAAGAAAACAAAAAAATTAAGCAATTATTACCCTTCAGTTTGTATTGTAATGTCATTATTTAATGAAGAACAAGTTATAGCAGATAAAATAGATTCTATTTTAAATTCT
>CAYUWD010000091.1:11991-15358 GCA_964448235.1 uncultured Bacteroidales bacterium
CAAGTATGCACAAATAAGTCGCTCTTCTAGCCGATTTTAAATTCTGATTACCCTAAAGAAAATTTAAAAATAATTATTGGCTCAGACAATAGTACAGATAATACAAATAACATTGTCCAACAATATGCAGCAAACAATAATATAATTACATTCATACCATTTAATAAGAGACAAGGAAAATCAAACGTAATTAATGCAATGATTAATAAAGCTGATAGTGAAATCCTTATTTTATCAGATGCAAATGTTATGTTTGACGAAAATACACTGAAAGAATTAGTAAAGCCTTTTGCAGATAAAAGCATCGGACTTGTTGATACAAGAATGACAAATACCGGTCTTAAAAAAGAAGGAATTTCAATACAGGAAAAATCATACATCTCTCGTGAAGTTAGGATAAAAAACTACGAAGGAAAACTGTGGGGAACAATGATGGGCCCTTTTGGTGGTTGTTTTGCAATCAGACGAGAATTATATAGCCCTGTTCCTGTAAATTTCCTTGTTGATGATTTTTATATCTGCATGAAAATTCTGGAAAAAGGATATAAAACGGTTAATAATATTGATGCTATTGTTTATGAAGATGTTTCAAATAATTTATCTGATGAATTCAGAAGGAAAATTAGAATAGCAACCGGAAATTTTCAAAATATGTGGAAATTTAAAAAACTTCTTTGGCCTCCTTTTACAGGATTATCATTTAGTTTTATGTCTCATAAAATTCTTAGATGGATAACTCCTATCTTCATAATTTTTACATATTTTATTAATTTATCTCTAATCTTTTATAACGATTTCTATCTGTATTTATTTATTGCATATAATTTTATTTTTATTTTACTAATAACTGACTTTTTACTTAAAAAAATTAAAATACATAATGTACTTTTGCGTTTTATAACACATTTCATGTCAATGAATCTTGCTTTATTGATTGGAATGATAAAAGCAATGAAAGGAGTTAAATCAAATGTCTGGAAACCAACAAAAAGAAACCAATAAAGGATTAAACACTATCGAAGAAGCTATTGAAGATATCAAAAATGGTAAAGTGATTATCGTTGTTGATGATTATGATCGTGAGAATGAAGGAGACTTTGTTGTTGCTGCTGAAAAAATCACACCGGAGATTGTCAATTTTATGGCAAAATACGGTAGAGGTTTAATATGTGCTCCACTAACTGAGACTCGTTGTAAAGAGCTTGACCTTGATTTGATGGTTGGAAAAAATACTGCTTTACACGAAACACCATTTACCGTTTCTGTAGATTTAAATGGTTATGGTTGTACAACAGGAATTTCTGCTAGTGACAGAGCTAAAACGATAAAGGCTCTGATAGATAAAAAAACTAAGCCTGATGAATTAGGCAGACCAGGTCATATATTTCCACTTAGGGCAAAAGAAAATGGCGTATTACGTCGTTCTGGACATACTGAAGCTGTGGTAGATTTAACAAGACTGGCAGGCTTAACACCAGGTGGTGCATTAGTAGAAATCATGAACGATGATGGTACAATGGCTCGTTTACCTGAGTTATTTGAAATAGCTGACAAATTTGATCTAAAAATTATCAGTATTGAAGACCTTATTAAATATCGTTTAAAAACCGAAAGTCTTATTGAAAGAGGCGTTAGAGTCAAGCTCCCAACTGAATTTGGATTTTTCAATATTATTCCTTTTCAACAAAAAAGTAACGGATTTGAACATTCATGCCTTATTAAAGGAACTTGGGAACCAGATGAGCCTGTGCTAGTTCGTGTACACTCAAGTTGTGTTACCGGCGATATTTTTGGGTCACTAAAATGTGATTGTGGAGATCAACTTCATGAGTCAATGAAAATGGTAGAAAAAGCCGGTAAAGGTGTCATATTATATTTAAATCAAGAAGGACGTGGTATTGGACTAATGAGTAAAATGCAAACTTACAAACTACAAGAAGAAGGACTTGATACTGTTGATGCCAACTTGCATTTAGGTTTTAAAGACGATGAACGTGATTATGGTGTTGGAGCACAAATACTACGCAGCATTGGGGTTAAAAAAATGATTCTGATGACGAACAATCCTCGTAAACTAGCTGGACTAAAAGGCTATGGGTTAGAAATTGTGGGAACTCAGCATATAGAAATAAAACCTAACAAATACAATAAATTCTATTTAGAAACGAAGAAAAACAAAATGGGTCACGAATTAGATCTTGACGATGAATAAAAAATTGGATATCGTTTTTATGGGGACTCCCCAATTTGCAGTTGGTGTTCTTAGTAAACTTATTGATGATGGTTATAATGTAAAAGCAGTTATTACTGCAACAGACAAACCTGCAGGACGTGGTCGTAAAATATTATTTTCAGATGTAAAAAAATATGCTTTAGAAAATAATATTGCTGTTTTACAACCGGAAAAATTTAAATCAGACGATTTCCTTAATAAATTAAATGCTATAAATGCTGATATATTTATTGTAGTTGCATTTAGAATGTTACCCAAAGTCGTTTGGGAAATACCTCCAATGGGTACTTTTAATTTACATGCATCTCTCCTTCCCGATTATCGTGGTGCAGCTCCAATAAATCATGCTATTATTAATGGCGAAACTAAGACCGGAGTTACAACATTTTTTATCAACGAAGATATTGATACAGGAAATATTATTATGCAATCTGAATGCGAAATTACTCCTGAAGACAATGCTGGAAGTTTACATGATAAATTAATGAATATTGGAGCCAAACTTGTTACACAAACTGTTGATAAAATTGAATCACAGAACTTTGAAACAAAAAAGCAAGATGTATTAAATAAAAAATTAAATTCAGCTCCGAAACTTTCAAAAGAATATTGTATGATTAATTGGAATGATTCTGCTGAAAATATCGTTAATCATATCAGAGGTTTATCACCTTATCCTGGCGCTTGGACAAAGCTATCAGACAATGATACAAAAACATGTAAGATATTCTCTGCATCTTTCTTATCTGATTCTCACAATAAAAATATTGGCACTCTCCTGACTGATAATAAAAGTTATATAAAAATAGCTGTAAAAGATGGTTATGTATTCCTTGTAGACTTACAACTTGCAGGAAAAAAGCGAATGAATGTACAGAACTTATTAAATGGCTATAAACTTGAAAATAATTTTAATATTAATAATATATAAAATAACTTTCGGACTAGGATTCTAGTCACAGAAAGTTCTATTTATTTATAGTAAATTCGGACTAAAGATTTTTGAAATATTTCTACTTAAAATTTTTATAAACTGTGACCGAATCTTAGATTGATCTAACGTTAATATAGCACATACATTGGTAGTGTCCACATTAGTGTGTCTGAGTTACTAAAAAGTTTCTAATATTTTTA
>CAYUWD010000092.1:0-15248 GCA_964448235.1 uncultured Bacteroidales bacterium
GGAGTTAGACGTCTTGCAGCTACATAAAGTTAACCGCATGAATAATCCGGGATAATTTTAAAATCAATAAATAATAAAAAATATCAGATTTGATTTTAGGTATTGATTTTAGACAAATGTAATACAAGGTCTCAAATAAACAAAAAAAACCGATACCTAGTAATTTTCTTACTGTATATCGGTTCTAAATCTCTTTTACTAGTTTGTTTGTTTACTAGTACTCATCTTCGTTAAAGAAGAAATCGTCCTTGCTTGGATAATCCGGCCATATATCTTCAATACTATCATAAGCTTCACCCTCATCCTCAATTTCTTGAAGATTTTCAATAACCTCTAGAGGTGCTCCTGAACGAATGCCATAATCAATTAATTCGTCCTTTGTTGCAGGCCAGGGTGCATCTTCCAATTTTGACGCTAATTCCAATGTCCAATACATATAATTATCTTTTTGAGGTTAAACACTTTTTAAAATGGACTGCGAAATAAATAAAAATTTTTGAATTACAAATTATTATTCCATAAAATTTCTTCAACATTATTCTCATTTGCATACTTTCTACCCATTACAAACAACAAATCGCTCAATCTGTTAATAAAAATAATAACATTATTATGCAGTTCCTGAGAGTTTTCTATAGCAATTATACGTCTTTCTGCCCTACGACATATTGTTCGACAAATATTACAATAGCTAATATATTTAGATCCAGCAGGTATTACAAACTGATTTAATTTTGGCAAATCTACACAAAACATATCAATAGACTGTTCCAAATATTCGATATCTTTACTTATAATTTTTCTTAACTCTGGGATTTTATATTCTGCGTTTTCTTTAACGACAGATAATTCCGAGCCAATATCAAAAAGTCTGTTTTGAATAAATGACAACAAATTCTTTTCATAAAGGCTAATATCATAATTTATTAACATCCCAATAAATGAGTTTAATTCATCTATAGTACCATAAGCCTCCAAACGGACATGATCTTTACTAACTTTTTTTCCTCCTAAGAGGGAGGTTTTACCTTTATCTCCAGTTTTTGTATATACTTTCATATTTTAAGTATTTTTAACAATCCCAGCCATTGCTGGGTTTTCATTAACTACATCAGATTCTATTTTACCATCTCTCAATCTAATTATTCTACGAGCATGCAAAGCAATATCCTCTTCATGAGTTACAACAACAATAGTATTTCCATTATTATGAATTTCCTCGAATAAAGACATTATCTCAATGGATGTTTTTGTATCAAGATTACCAGTTGGTTCATCAGCCAATATAATTGACGGACTATTAACTAAAGCTCTTGCAACAGCCACACGCTGTCTTTGACCACCCGATAACTCATTTGGTTTATGATAAGCTCTATCAGATAATCCTACATCCTCAATAACTTTTTCGGCTCTATCAAGTCTTTTCTTTTTTGGCATTCCAGAATATACCAATGGAAGCATCACATTTTCAAATGCAGTATAACGAGGCAATAAATTAAAAGTCTGAAATACAAAACCAATTTCTTCATTACGGATTGTAGCAAGCTCATTATCTGTCATATAGCTAACATCTGTCCCATTAAGAACATATTTCCCATCAGTCAAGGTATCTAAACATCCAATTATATTCATTAAAGTTGATTTACCGCTACCCGAAGGACCCATTATTGCGACATATTCATTTTCTTTAATATTTATTGATACCGATTTTAATGCTTTAACGGTAATGGTACCAACATAATAATTCTTTACAATATTTTCAAGTTCAATTATATTCACAACAATTAGTTTTTATTATGTACTAAAATAATTATAAATAGTTACATTTTTTTTTACTTTAACAAAATTTATAGGAAATTCTTTATCTAAAAATTCATCAAAAGCTCTAAAAACAATCCCTTGTCTTCCAGTATTTATTCTCAGATATTTACGATTCATAGCGGAAATTTCTTTCCAAGCACGATACATTTCTATTGTCCAATTAATATCATCAAATAAATAAATGCATTGTCCTGCACTCAAATTTTCATTTATATAATGATAATAATTTAATGTGCTACGATACTGATGATTCCCATCAAGAAATATCATATCAAAACTTCTTCCTTTCAATATCTCATTATCGAAAACACTATCAAAAGTATTATTAATAAATTCAACATTATTCAATCCAAGATTATTAAAATTGCTCCTAGTATACCTTAAGGTCTGAGGACATGCCTCAATCGTTGTAACTCTAACTCCATCTCTAGCCAAAGCAAATGATAAAGTACTAATCCCAAGCGATGTTCCTAATTCAAGCACCGAGTTTATCTTAAATTTCTTAATAACCTTCTGATACAATGAGCAATACTTTAAGCTACTCGCAGAACTTTTATAAATTTCGGAAACAACCCTTTTATCTTCTCTTAGAATTTTTGACCCAGCTCCTTCGTCTTTAACTTTCAGAACTGTTGAATCCTTAGAAAGCATTTTAGAATATTCATAAATTTCCCCCATTGTTGCAGGCATATAAGACAAATCAAATAAATCTATTAAATCATTACCCAATTTTTTATTCTGTTTTGGCTTAATGTAGTAATTTATGTTTCCGGGAAACTTCAAAATATTTTTATCTTTGTAATTATATATTTAACTGTAAAAATAACAAAAAGTAATTTGAAAACTAATAAATAAAATGCGAAACATTCTTGATACTGAGATAACCTACTTGCAAGGCGTTGGCCCCAAAAGAGCAAAATTGCTTGAAGAAGAATTAGGTGTCAAGACTTTTAAGGATTTGCTTTTTCATTTTCCTTACAGATATATTGACAGAAGTCGTTTTTACAAAATTAGTGAATTAAATAAGGATCTTCCTTACATCCAGATAAAAGGACGTTTTTCCGATTTTCAATTAAGCACTATTGGGAAAAACAAAAAAAAATTAAGCGGATATTTCACTGATAACACAGGGATTTTAGAAATTGTGTGGTTTCAGTCTATAAACTGGATTAAAGACTCTATTTCAAGATCCAAAGAATATGTATTATTTGGAAAACCTAAAGCTTTTGGAAATAAGTTAAACATTGTACATCCTGATATTGAAGAATTTGACAAATGGCAAAAGAAACTTGTAAATTCATTATACCCACAATACGGTACAACAGAAAAATTGAAGCAAAACTTTATTAACACAAAGACTATTCAAAAGCTTATTGATACTCTTTTTAAAAAGATAAAAGGGAAAATCCCTGAAACATTACCTCCATATTTAAGAAAAAAATACAATCTTGTAAAAATAGAAGATAGCCTTCTACAGATACATTTCCCAACAAACACTCAAGAACTCACTAAAGCTCAATATCGGATTAAGTTTGAGGAACTTTTTTACATACAGCTCAATCTTATTCAAATAAAACTGTATAGACAATCAATTTCAAAAGGATTTATTTTCGACAAATCTAATGACAAACTTGTTAAAGAATGTTTTTTTAAAAAAATACCTTTTAACTTAACAAATGCTCAAACTCGTGTTCTGCGTGAAATTCGTAACGATGTAACTAATGGAAAGCACATGAATAGGCTATTACAAGGAGATGTTGGAAGCGGCAAAACTCTTGTAGCATTGCTAGCAGCATTGATGGCAATAGACAACTCATTCCAAGCATGTATTATGGCACCAACAGAAATACTTGCTCAACAACACTATCGTTCGATTTCAAAATTCCTTGATGGATTAGATGTTAGTTTAAAACTATTAACAGGTTCAACAAGAAAAAAAGAAAGAACTAAAATACACGAAGAATTAATTTCCGGAGAACTCAATTTGTTGATTGGTACGCATGCATTAATTGAAGATACTGTTGATTTTAAAAATCTTGGAATGGTAATAATTGATGAACAGCACAGATTTGGTGTTGAACAAAGAGCAAAACTATGGAAAAAAAACAATTTACCACCTCATGTACTTGTAATGACTGCAACGCCTATACCAAGAACACTGGCTATGACTCTTTATGGCGATCTAGATGTATCTGTCATTGATGAACTTCCTCCGGGACGAACAAAAATCATCACTAAACATTTTAAGGATAAAGACCGTTTGCGAGTTTTTGGTTTTATAAAAAAACAGATAAAACTAGGCAAACAAATTTATGTTGTTTTCCCACTAATAACTGAATCCGAAAAAATGGACTATAAAGACTTAGAAGATGGTGTCGAAGGATATGGACGTGCTTTCCCAATTCCACAATATCAAACTTCCGTATTGCATGGTAAGATGAAACCTAATCAAAAAGAGTTTTCTATGAGCCTTTTTGAAAAAGGCAATACTAACATAATGATTGCAACTACAGTAATAGAAGTCGGTGTTGATGTTCCTAATGCTACTGTAATGATTATAGAATCTGCCGAACGCTTTGGACTTTCTCAACTTCATCAATTAAGAGGACGTGTCGGTAGAGGTTCGGAACAATCATATTGTATTTTAATGACAGGTGATAAACTTAGCGAAAATGGATATCATAGGATTAGTACTATGGTAAACACTACAGATGGATTTGAAATTGCAGAAACAGATTTAAAACTTCGTGGACCCGGCGATTTGGAAGGGAAACAACAAAGTGGTTTTGCTTTTGATTTAAAAATGGCAAATATAAGTCAAGATGGTCAGTTAATACAATACGTGAAAGAAATTGCAAATCATATTTTAAATAAAGATCCGGAACTAAAAATTCCCGAAAACCATATCCTTAATATTAATTTGATAGAATTAAACAAAGGTAAAATACATTATGGAAAGATAAGTTAAGTATATTTATCCAATCTATATTTTTGTATCTTGCAATAACAAATAAAACAAAAGATTGCCAATTAAAATTTTTTAACCATGAAAACTCTAGTTATTTCTTTACGGAACAGAAATTGATATTTAGTTTTCCAAATAATAATGCAATTTCTTTATTTAACGAGATCTCCTTAGAGCCTCATTTACAGAACTTGAAGAATTACAAAATCATAGATTTTTATTCTTCGAGACTCTAGGCACTCGAAACTTTAAATGCTTTAAATACTCCAAGCTCTAAATACTTTAAGTACTAGAAACTCTAAGTACTTTAGTCACTCGTAACTCTAGGCACTTGTAACTCTAAGTACTTTAGTCACTTTACTTCATCAAGCCTAACATAGCAGCAACTGCAGCTTCAGCTCCTAAGCTAACTTTATAAATACTATCTGCTAACATATAGCAAGGGTTAGTCACAATTCTATTGACTTCGTCAACTGCGACTTCGTTATAGTCCTTATAGACGTGACTGGCTCCTTGAGCTTCGATATGATTTGCAGTTACTGCATCGTTTCCGATTGTAACTCTTGCACCCAACACCTTTGCAATAATAACCGGAGCTATACAAAGTGCTGCTATAGGTTTTTTCGCTTCATGAAAAGATTTAAGTATTGTTTCCAATTCAGTATCTACTGTAAATTTCTCACCATCAAAAGCATAAGTAGAAAGGTTCTTTGCCGCACCAAAACCACCTGGAAGTAAAATACCGTCAAAATCACCAACATTCAGGTCTATCAATGCGTTTATGTTTCCTCTTGCTATTCTGGCAGATTCAATCAACACATTTCGCTCTTCTTTCATCTCCTCACCAGTAAGATGATTTACGACATGATGTTGTTTCTTGTCTGGAGCAAAACATTGATAATCGACCTCATTTTTTGATAATGCTAATAATGCAAGTGTTGCTTCATGAATTTCACTTCCATCATAAACTCCGCAACCGGAAAGAATTACTGCAACTTTTTTCATAATATCTATTTTTTACAAATATAGGATTTTGTGTTTTATAATGCTCCGTTTTTGTCATGATCTTTGCAAAAATTTCATCGAGTAATTCAAGATATGCTTGGCAAAGATACACGCCAAAAACAGAATCAATCGGTTTGGTAATCCCCAGACTACGAATATCCTCGACAATTGTCGGGATGTCTGGGGTTACAAATATTAAGCCCTCTTACGGGCTTTTGTGGAAAATCAATAAGATTATTTTTCTCAATTACAATTTTTTGTCATGTGCTGAGATTCGATTATTAAAACCTTCATCCATTAATCTAAATTTTTAGTTATTTTTGTTAGACTCTAAACAAAACATTATGAGAGATTTAAAATCAGATTTACAAAAATTGTGGCAAAAATTATATCCGAATAAATCAAGTGAGTTGCTTGACAATTTTATACTTGAATTGGAGGATTTCAAAAATGGACTAAACCTTAAAGACAATCCAGATACAGAATGGTACAAAAACGCTGTTGTATACTCACTTTATGTCGATCTTTTTAATAAAGATTTTGATGGTCTTACAGAAAAACTATCTTATCTCGAAGAGCTTGGTATTAGTTGCATATGGCTATTACCAATACTTGATTCTCCGATGCGTGATGCCGGATTCGACATTTCAGATTATCGTAAAGTCAGGTCCGATTTATTAGGCAATAAAGGTGATGATTCTTTTATAGATTTTCTTAATGAAGCTCACAAAAAAAACATTAGGGTTATTTTTGATATTGCAATAAATCATAGTTCAAACGAACACGAATGGTTTAAACAATCAGCATTAGCTGAAAAAAACAAATATTCCGATTACTATATCTGGAGCGAAGATGGAAAACAATATGCCGATTGTCGATTACTGTTTAAAGGAATGGTTGAAAGCAATTGGGAGAAACACGAAAACGGCAAATACTATTTCCACAGGTTTTTTGAATTTCAGCCTGATTTGAATTACAGAAATCCGGAAGTTCTTCTTGATATGTGCAGAAACCTTATGTTCTGGATTGAAAAAGGTGTAGATGGTTTTAGAGCAGATGCAATACCATACTTATGGAAAGAAAAAGGAACAGACTGTGAAAATCTGGACAATACTCACGTCATTGTTAAGTTCTTTAGAAAAGTAACAGATTTTCTTAATCCTGAAATAATTTTACTCGCTGAAGCCTGTCAACCTCCAAAAGAAGTTGTCAAATATATGGGTAATGGTGATGAATGTCATGCAGGATATCATTTTCCATTAATGCCCCAGATATTCAAATCTTTGTCTATGCAAAGTGCTGACCCAATAAAAAATGTTCTTAGCACAGCTGTGACACCTCAAATTCCAGAAGAAGCACAGTGGTTTACATTCTTGAGATGTCATGATGAATTAAGTCTTGAGTTAGTTTATGTAAATGAAGAAGACAGAAAATATATTCACGAAAACTATTGCCACAAACCCGAATGGGATTTTAGAGTCGGCGAAGGAATATCAGCAAGACTAAGTGAATTATTTAAATTTAATCCTGACAAAATGATTCAAGCATTTTCAATAATGCTAAGCCTAACCGGAACTCCGATTATTTATTACGGAGATGAATTTGGGAAGCCAAACGACAAGGACTTTTATGATGCTCAAATAAAAATTACCGGACATAATGATACTCGAAATTATGTTAGAGGTAGAATTGACTGGGATAAACTTGAGGCAAGTCTGGCAGATCATAAATCCTTTGAGCATCAAGTATATCATGCATTACGCACAATGATAAACATTCGCAATAACAATAGCACGATAACACAAGGAAATTTGAATTATAACAATAAAAATCCCTCATTACTTTATTTCAGTAAGAAAATTGATACAGAAGATTTCATTTTTATACATAACATGTCAGATAAAATTGTTAATTTAGATGCAAATTTGGTTTTAAACTATACTTCTATATTTGGAGAATTAAATAATTTTGAGGGTAAAATTAGTATTGGCCCGTTTAAAACTGTTTGGTTAAAATATTAAGCAAATTGAGACAACTATTTTCAACAAAAGGCGTCTTGATAAAAACTAAAAACAAAAATGCAAAAAAAACTAAGCCTGAGTACTATTGTTATATTACTTGTATTAACGGTTTTTGCACAAAACCCATTAAGCAGTGATTTTGATAGCCCTACAAGTATTTCACTTGAACAGACGTGCATATATTCAAATTACATATATGATCAACATTCTGGAAATGACCTAGATATTCCTCGTTGTCATAGAATGTACCCGGGTGCAAGTTCATGGTTTACATTTACTGTCCCTTCCAATGGAAGAGCAACAGTAAGACTACAATTTCCTGATGAAACACTTTTTGGAATTGCTTTTTATTATTTTGAATATGGAGAATATCAGGAAATAAAATGTGATGTTTTTCGCGGTACTGATGGCGCATTAATTTTATACCCTAACGAACAATATGAAAACTCTGACATCCTTGTTAGATTCTGGAAACTTGGCGATGCAGATTCAGGCTCTGTAAATGTTTGCATTTCTGGTGAAGATGTTCCTCAATTTGCTAAAGTTCTTTCCGTTGATGTAGCATCATATACTCCTCAACAACTTGTACAAGATGTTCTTATTACAGGATGTCTTACTGCTGAAAATATTGTTTACACCGGGCATGCCGAATCCATTGGATATTTTTCTAACGGAATCCCCGGACTTGATTTCGAAGAAGGAGTAATATTGTCATCAGGATATGTGACAGATGCTGAAGGTCCAAACACATCCGGAAGTACAGGAGAAGATATGCTTATGTCGGGTGATAGTGACTTAAACAATATAGCCCTAGGGACAACACAGGATGCCGCAGTATTAGAATTTGATTTTGTTCCAGCATCTGATGTTATTGAATTTGAATATGTATTTGGAAGCGATGAATATCTTGAATGGGCTAATTCGAGTTATAATGATGCATTTGGTTTTTTTGTAAGCGGGGGACCTGAAGGTTATACCAACGAAAACATTGCACTTATACCAGGAACATCAACACCTGTTACGATAAATAATATTAATGATGTAAATAACCCATCATACTATGTTGACAACGAAACTAGTCCAAACATTGAATACGATGGAATGACAGTCACATTGATTGCTACAGTACCTGTAACAGCATGCGAAACATATCACATAAAACTTGCTGTTGCCGATGTAGGCGATGCTTCTTATGATTCAGCGGTATTTCTCAAAGCAAACTCCTTTACTTCTGGAGAAAGCTACATAGTTGAAACTTTCAATTCGTGGTCAAATGCTTTAGAAGTAATGAGAGGATGTTCTAATTATATAGTCTTTTCAAGGACAGATGAAACCCCATTAACAGAGTCTGTCCCAATTGAGCTTACAGTCGGTGGTACAGCAACTTCTGGAGTTGATTATTCAGCAGTTCCAGAAAGTCTTGAAATTCCAATTGGAGAAGATAGTATTGTTGTATACTTTGATGCTTATGATTTAGGCGTTCCTCAAGGTGATGAAACAATTATCCTAACTTTTGAAAATGGATGTCCTTGTGATGCGGGAACAACACAACACACAATTACAATTATCGATGCATTCGAAGTTGATCCTGAAATAGCAAACGATAGTCCAATATGTGTTGGTGATGACGCAACCCTAACTGTAACCCTAAACACACCAGACCCTGACAATGTTACAATTGAATGGAATACAGGCGAAATTGATGTAGATCAAATAATTGTTAGTCCGGAAGAAACGACAAATTACTCTGTTGATATTATTTATCCATGCGATACGATTACTCTTACAACAACTGTTACTGTTATTGAACCACCTGACGTTGACTTAGGACCAGACATTGATGTCGCATCACTAAACACAAACCTTGATGCTGGAATGGCTACGGGCAACACAGGAGTATGGACATCAACAGGGGGTCCAGGAACAGCAAACATAAATCCTGCAGACGCATCAATTACAACTGTCTCAGTTGATGATTTTGGCATATACAATTTCACATGGACAGAAACAAGTTTAGCTCCAAACTGTGTATCATCTGACGATATTAATGTTAACTTTTATCATATTCCAACTGCCGACTTCGAAGCAACTGAAATCCTTTGCTTTGGAGATTATACTACTATTACCTTTACTGGTGATATTATTGATGGTTTGGCAACTTTTGATTGGGATTTTGGAACTGCAAATGTAATTAGTGGGACAGATGAAGGTCCATACGTAATTGAATTCACAGAATCTGGAACTTTTAATATTTCATTAACTGTTACAGAGGATATTGCAACAGCAGATTACGATATTGATATTGTTGTCCCTCCTCCTCTTGATGGTACATTAACAGCATATGACGACCCATGCTTTGAATCTTGTAATGGAAATGCAATAATCGAAATGACTGGTGGAATTGCTCCATACAATTATAGTTGGGCATCAACATCAAACGAAATAGACAACCTTTGTTTGGGCGATTACGGTCTAACTGTAACTGATGTTAATGGTTGTGAGTATGCTACAACATTTTCAATTAGCCAACCTCCTTTATTAGAATATAACACAAACTATAACCATGTAGACTGCTATGGAGGATTTACCGGAAATGCCAGTATCATGCCATATGGTGGAACAGAACCTTACACATATATTTGGAACGATGGTTTTAATATGGCAAATCACAACAATATACAAGCTGGAGATTATATGCCAACCGTTATAGATGCCAATGGCTGTTCTGTAACTGAATTATTTGTAATTACTGAACCTGATTTACTTCAAGTTGTTACTTCCGGAGATTTCGAAATTTGCGAAAATCAAACGGTAAATATAGCTGCACAACCTATGGGAGGAACTCTACCTTACACATTTTTCTGGGATAGTGGTGACGGTAATGGTTTTGTCGAAGGAGACCAAACATTCCAAGTTATCCCACACGAAGATATTACTTATACGGTATATGTAGAAGATGATCATGGTTGTACTAGTAATCTCGCTACTACAGATATTACAGTAAGCCCAACGATTTATTTAGATCTTGAAACAGAAGACAATACATGTTTTGAATCCTGTGACGGTTCTGCTTTAATAAATATAACAGGAGGATTACAACCTTTCGAATATAGCTGGGAATCAAACGGACCATTATACGATGATTTATGTGCAGATATATATACTCTTACAATTACAGACCAAATAGGATGTACAGCAGACACAATGTTTATTATTGAGCAACCTCTTGAATTAGAACTAACAATGAACGTTGAAGACGCTCCATGCTCATATAGTGACGAAGGCTCTGCATCTGTAGTAATTAATGGCGGAACCCCTCCATACAACTATCTATGGGAAACCGGAAATACTACAAATGAATTATTAGCTCCATTGGGTATTTATGATATTACAGTTTCAGATGACCATAATTGTCGAGTATATGGAACAGCAAATATCGATGCTCCCGAAGATCTGATAGTATTACCTTTATATAATTCAACAATATGTTTAGGCGGAGATGCAAATGTAATAGCACAAGCATCCGGAGGAACTCCTTATTATCATTTTCACTGGCAAGGAACTGATGAAAGCGAATATTGGGAACATCAATTTACAACTAGTCCAGAAGAATCTACAACATATTACCTTACAGTTACCGACGATAATGGTTGTACAAGCACAGGATACTCTGTTAATGTAAATGTACTCCCACCACTATCCATAAATCATATAATAAATAGTGTTGATAACGTATGTGCAGGACATGGAACATCAATAGAATTAGACATTAGTGGAGGTAATGGTGGCCCTTATCAAATAACAATTCCTGATAACGAGAGTCAAGAAATCGTAGCATCTCCTTTTATGTATTATCCTGAAGAAACTACAAATCTTGTTTTTACTGTCGAAGATATGTGCGAAACACCTGCTGTCTCTGATTCAATAATGATTTATGTACACGACAATCCATTTGTAGATTTTACAACTGATATTAATGAAGGTTGTCCTCATCAAAATATCGCTTTCTATTCTCTTGATACCTTAGAAGATTGCGATTATATCTGGGATTTTGGAGATAATATCTTTGGCTTTAGCAGAAACCCTGTTCACACATACAACCAGAATGGAAATTTTGATGTTCAATTAACAATTATTGATCAATTTGGATGTACAAACACAATAAAAAAAGATAGTCTAATTGAAATATTTCCACAACCTTATGCAAACTTTGCAGCAGAACCTGAAATAGCTAGCATACTAAACCCACAAATTAAATTTAACAACTATTCGGAAGAAGCATTATTCTATTTTTGGTATTATGGCGATGGAGACTCTACAATTAACTTTAGAAGTCCTGTTCATTTTTTTGACAATATGGGTGAATACGAAGTGATGTTAGTTAGCGAAAATGAATACGGTTGTACAGATACTGTAAGAAGAAATGTCCTTATTCAAGAAGAGTATACAGTATGGGCACCCACAGCTTTCACTCCTAATGGTGATGGAATTAACGATTGTTTTAGATTATGTGGTAATGGAATTGATCATCATACATTTAATATGCTTATATATAATCGTTGGGGGGAACTTGTTTTTTCAACAGATAAATACAATAAAGATTTCGATTGTAAAACCTGTGGAGATGGCTCGTGGGATGGAACAAAAGGCTCTCATTTAGCTGGAGATAAATATTTGCCAAATGGGATATATTACTGGTACGCAAAATTCTTAGACAATGATGGTATTGGTCACGATAGTCAAGGAGTAATACAACTTATTAGGTAAAATCATATATTAAAAAAGCAAGATTTAAGATTCAAGAAAAATAACCAATCACTATCAGCCAAAACTAAGACCTAGGATGATACTGGATTATTGTTTCACGTAAATATTCTCTATCAATATGTGTATATATTTCAGTAGTAGTAATTGATTCGTGCCCTAGCATTTCCTGCACAACTCTAAGATCTGCCCCCCCCTCAATTAAATGAGTAGCAAAAGAATGCCTAAAAGTGTGTGGAGAAACATTTTTTTTCATACCTACTTTTTTGCAAATTTCTTTCACAATAGTAAAAATCATTACTCTTGTAAGTTGTTTCCCTCTACGATTTAAAAACAAAATATCTGTATGCCCTTTTTGTGGTTGAATATGATTACGAAACTGCTGCAAGTAATTACCTATCTCTTGTTTTGCCAAATTTCCTATAGGAACTAATCGCTGCTTATCGCCTTTTCCTATAACTCTAACAAAATCTTCAGAAAAATAAATATTAGAAATCTTTAAATTTATAAGCTCCGACACCCTCAAACCACAACCATAAAGCACTTCAATTATTGCACGATTTCTATGTCCAAGTATATTACTTACATCTATTGATTTTATCAAAGTTTCTATCTCATTAACACTAAGAACAACAGGCAATTTACGTCCAATTCTGGGTGTTTCAAGAAACTCTGTTGGGTTTTTTGTAATTAAGTCTTCAATAATAAGATATTTAAAAAATGACTTTAAGGAAGAAATTATTCTTGATTGAGTTTTATCTGACAATCCAAAAGCAGCAATATAACCAATAAAACTCGTTAAATGTTCTGCTTTAACATTAGAAGGATCTAATTTTAAATCATTAATTATTAAATATTCTACAAATTTGTTTATGTCACTAATATATGCCATACTTGTATTTTCTGACATACTTCTTTCAAGCTTGAGATAAAATTCAAAATCTTTTAAAATATTTTCCCATTTTTTCATTTTCTGCAATAGTAATTTTATATTTGTAGAATAAATCGGAATTTTTGTAAATGCATTTACTAATTATTAACGGACCAAATTTAAACAATATTGGAATAAGGGAACCCAATATTTATGGAAATATTAGTTTTAGCGATAATCTTTTAAGTCTAAAACAATATTTCCCTGAAATAAATTTGGAATATATGCATACACATATTGAATCAGAACTCACAAATATTCTACAACAGACAAATAAAAAATATGACGGCATAATACTTAATGCAGGAGCATATAGTCATACGTCTGTTGCGATTCGTGATGCTATAGCATCTATTTCAACACCTGTTGTTCTTGTTCATATTTCTAATGTATATAATCGTGAACCATTTAGAAACAAAAATTTGATTGCACCGGTTTGTAAAGGTATTATTACAGGGTTTGGGATTAAATCATATAAAATTGCAATTTTAAGTTTTATTGAATAAAGATGGAAAAGACAAGAACACTTTACAGATTAAGAAAATTTAAAAATAGTATTACAATATCAAGTTTAACATTAATATTTGGGATATCATTATTTACATGTATAAACCTTTTTCATAATCAAATAAATTCAATAATAAGAGATAAATCAACTAATGTTCTTCAAGAACAATATCAAAACAACATTAACAATGCACTAAAGACTACAAATAAATCGATAGATATACTTGAAAAATCATCTTTATTAGCAATTCTATTTTCATTAGAATCTATGTTAATGGTATTTATGTATGTAAGAATGTCATCAAAAACATCCAAATTTAGTAAACTTGCACCTTTTATTTTAGGTCTGGGAACTCTTTCTATTTTTCTCTACTATTTAATTATAGGATTACTATTACCATCCAAAGGGCAATTATTTACTTTACAAACCCAGTATAATTTATTAAATTATTTTGGTTCAATTTTGATTTTTTTAGCAAATTTGATTTTTGTTTATCAAGTATTTATTCAAATTATCATCGAAAGAACCGAAAAATAGCTATTTAACAAATAAATAAACACTTATTAATTTTGTGATATCAAAATAAAGAAGTAGTTTTGCACCCTTAATAAACTTAAATAAGTGATGAAAAATTATTTAGATTCAGAAAAGAAGAAAGAAATCTTCTCAAAACACGGAAAGTCTAATAACGACACTGGTTCAGCAGAATCACAAATCGCATTATTTTCCTACCGTATCAGTCACTTAACAGAGCACTTGAAGAAAAACAAAAAAGACTTCAGTACTCAAAGAGCATTAATAATACTGGTAGGAAAAAGAAGAAGTTTGTTGGATTATTTAAAAACCAACGACATTGAAAGATATAGAGCGATAGTGAAGAAATTAGGACTTCGTCGCTAAGGCATTAAAAAGCAAGACTCAATGTTTTGCTTTTTTTTTAATTAAAATTAACTAAACTAGAATAATAAAATGTACAATGAAATTAAGAAAGTCGTCAATTTATCAGACGGCAGAGAAATTGAAATTTCCACCGGAAAACTGGCAAAACAGGCAACTGGTTCAGTAGTGGTGAAGATGGGTAAAACCATGCTATTAGCAACAGTTGTAGTTGCAGAAGATGCAAAAGAAGATGTAGACTTTATGCCTCTATCTGTTGATTACAGAGAAAAATATGCATCTGTGGGTAGATACCCAGGTGGATTTATGAAAAGAGAAGCAAGACCTTCTGATTAT
>CAYUWD010000093.1:0-15209 GCA_964448235.1 uncultured Bacteroidales bacterium
ATTTATTACCTCAAATTTTTTGTAAATTATAACATATATTACAAGTTGTAAAATCAGATTATTTTGAAGATAAATGTGAAAATGCAAAAAAGAAAAGTTTGTTTATAATTTCTCAATCATTCCTTTAAAAATTTTGGTCATTTTTGCTTCAGCTTTAGAAGCAACTTTTTGAACTTCTTCATGAGTTACTTCAACTATTTTGCCCGGAACTCCCAGATCTGTTATAATTGACATTGCAAAAACAGGAATTTCCATTTGTCTGGCAGCAATAACTTCTGGCACTGTTGACATTCCTACAGTATCAGAACCAATAACTCTAAAATAGTTATATTCTGCAGGTGTTTCAAAAGTTGGGCCAGTAGTTGCGGTATAAATGCCTTCTTGAACACTAATTTCCATTTCTTTGGCAAGTTCTTTTGCTTTTCTTATCAGATTTTTGTCATAAGCATCACTCATATCGGGGAATCGTGGACCAAACTCTGGTTGATTTTTACCAATAAGTGGATTTGGAACAAGACATATATGGTCAGTAATAATCATTAAATCTCCAATTTCAAAATCAGGGTTAACTCCACCACTGGCATTTGAGACAAACAAATTTTTAATTCCTAAATATTTCATAATACGAACAGGAAAAACTACTTGCTCCATGCCATAACCTTCATAATAATGAAATCTACCTTGCATAGCGATTACATTTTTACCACCTAATTTACCAAATATCATTTTGCCACTATGACCTTCAACAGTAGAAACTGGAAAGTTGGGAATTGTATTATATGGAAGACTGTGTTCAATTTGGATCTCATTTACTAGCCCTCCTAATCCTGTACCTAATATTATTCCTATTTCAGGTTCAACCTGAATATGAGTTTTTATATAGTTTACTGTATCTTTTATTATTTCTAACATAACTTAATATTTGTTTGTTAAACTGTTTTTTTTCATCATCATCACATAGAAGTTTAACTTCAATAGGGATGCAATATACATATTTTTTTATTTCTTCACTAAATAAATCATTTGATTTTAGTCTAATCGCATCTTTCTCTGTAGTTATAATTAGTTTTTTATTTTCAGTTTTTAAGAAAACACTTTCTATTCGTTTTATATTTTTTTGTGAAAAGTTATGGTGATCAGAAAAATGTATATGATTAACGCTTTTTGATTTGCTATTTAGAAAGTCTATAAAACTCTTGCTTTTTGCAATACCCGTTAATGCTATAAGATTGGTTTCTTTTAGGTCATCAATAGTTATGTTGGAATTGTGATTAAAAACCGGTTTTGGATCTAGATATTCAAATGTTGAGAAAAATAGATACTGAAACGGTCTTATGTCAATTTCTTTACTTAATATTCTACGTTCTATTGGTTTTAAATTTGTTGGACATTTGCTGTAAATAACAATATGAGCTCTAAAACTGGCGGATCTAAATTCTCTTAATAAACCTAAAGGCAATAAATAATCTTTTCCAATAGGGTGGTAATAATTATTTAATAAAATAGATAAGCCAGGTTTGATTTTTCTGTGTTGAAAAGCATCATCAAGTATGATTAGATTTAAATCAGGATATAAATTTAGCAAATTTTCTACACCATTTGGACGATTTTCAGATACTGCAACTACAATGTCAGGGAATTTTCTCTTTATTTGTAAAGGTTCATCACCAGAACTAAAATGAGAATCAGTTTCTTCAACTAGCCTAAAACCTTTTGTTTTTCTTTTATATCCACGACTTAAAATAGCAATATTAAATTCACTTTTTAACATGCGCAATAAGAACTCAGTATGTGGGGTTTTTCCTGTTCCGCCAATACTAATATTCCCAATTGAAATTATTGGGATGTTGTATTCTTTGGATTTTAAAATATTGTTTTCATAACAAAAGTTTCTTATAGATATAACAAACCCATATAGCAAAGACAAAGGCCATAAAAATAGAAATTTTAATAAGCTTATTCTTTCTTTCATGCAATCATTATGAAATTTAAAAGTACAATAAATATATAAATAATCAAAATAATACTAAAAATTGTGCGTTTTACAAAATATTATTATACATATGTATTTTGAATATAGCAAACAAAAACTTATTTTTGTAGCATAAGGATAAAGTAAAACTGGGGATCGGATAAGATGGATTATATAACTAAAACGCAACAGTATTTTGAAAAATACAGGGATGCAGAAGCTGCAATTCCTATGAAAAAATATATGAAAAACAAGTTCGAATTCTTAGGAATTTCGGCTGTAAAAAGAAAAGAGTTATTTAAGGTATTTTTTAATACTTTTCCTATTCCTGATTATGAGATTTCAAAAGTCTTAGTAAAAGAATTTTTTAATTTACCTGAAAGGGAATACCATTATTTTGCTATACAACTCTTAACAAAGCATAAAAAAAGGTGGGCACCTACTGATATCATTTATTTCGAGAGTCTTATACTTTATAAATCATGGTGGGATACTGTTGATTTGATAAATAGTCGAATTATTTCTGTTTTTTTCAAAAAATATCCAAATTTGTCGAAAGCAATGACAGATTCTTGGTGTGAGTCAAAAAACATATGGTTAAAAAGGGTTTCGATTATTTATCAATTGTCATATAAATCAGATACAAATACTCAAATATTGTCAAAGCATATCTTAGATAATGCAGATCATCCCGATTTCTTTGTACAAAAAGCAATTGGTTGGGCATTGAGAGAATATTCGAAAACAAATCATAAATGGGTTTTGGATTTTGTTATCAATAATACTACACTTAAACCTATGTGTAAACGCGAAGCAATTAAATGGATGGATAATAAAGGATTGATTGGTTAAAAGTTGCTTTGATTAAAATATGTTTAATGAAAGAAGTAACTATTTTACTATTTGTTTCTTGTTTCTTGTTTTTTTCTGAAACAATAATTGCACAAAAAAATTTTTCTGATAAAAGTTTTGAAACTGCCGATTATGAAAATGATAGTCGTGTTAATCATTATGATGTAGGTTTTTATTTTCTGGATTTGGAAATGAATAATACTTCAGTTTACATTGAAGGTACTGCACGTATTGATCTAAACCTTGAAGCTGCATATAATGATGAACTCGTTTTTGAGTTTAAATCCGACATGACAGTTGATTCTGTGGAGGTAAATGGGAATTTACAAACGTATTCACATACAGATGCTGTAATTGTTATAGATTATATTCATACTGATGATTATAATGATAATTACCAAGTGTCAGCAATAATTTATTATCATGGAAGTCCTAGTGATGGATTATTTAATAAATCAGAATATTATGAAGAAGAGTTGTTTGAATTTACTTTTTCACTAACCGAGCCATATTTTGCAAAATATTGGTTTCCGTGCAAACAAGTTTTAACAGATAAAGCCGATTCTTCATATTTTTATGTTACAATTCCTGAGGACATTAAAGCAGGTTCAAATGGCTTGTTGGTTGATGAATATTTGATAGGCGATGGCTTGAAACGAATGGAGTGGGAATCATCATATCCTATTGCATATTATTTGATTTCTGTTGCAGTATCTGATTATATGGATTATTCTTTTAATGCTAATGTGATTAATGAAACAGAAACAATATTTGTACAAAATTATATTCCTAATAATGCAGAATATCTTAGTAATAATGATTGGTATATTTTACAGATAAAAGAAATGTTGTCTGTTTTATCAGATGTTTGGGGATTATTTCCATTTAGTGATGAGAAATATGGACACTGTATTGTTCCAACTGGTGGTGGGATGGAGAATCAGACAATGACAACACTAAAAAGTTTTAGTTTTAGACTTATGATACATGAGTTAGCACATTCATGGTTTGGAGATTATGTAACATGTGCAACATGGCAAGATATCTGGATTAATGAAGGATTTGCAAGTTATGGAGAATATTTGGGTGAAGAGTTTATACAACCCGAAGGTTATGAGCAGACTTTCCTTTTAGGAGCACAGCAGCTTGCAAAAGAGGCTCCAACAGGATCAGTTTATGTGCCATTTGAAGAATTAGATAGTGTTAATAGAGTTTTTGATTATAAATTAAGTTATCGTAAGGGACTATGTTTAGTTCATATGATAAGATACATTATCAATGATGATGATATGTTTTTTGCAAGTTTACGAGAGTTTCTAAATATTTATGCAAATGGAACTGCTACAGGTGACGATTTAAAAGAAGTTTTGGAAAATGAAACAGGAATAGACTTTGAGCCTTTTTTTAATGAATGGTATTATGGAGAGGGGTACCCAACATATTCTGCTGAGTGGTATCAACAAGGTTCGGATATTTATGTAGAAATACTTCAAACCACTAGTAGTACAGCAACAAGTTTGTTTACAATTCCTATGGAGTTTGGGATACTTTATCAAGATTCAACTATGGAGATTGTACGTAAAAACGTAGATTCAAATTTTTGTAATTATAAAATTCCTGTTACAAATACTGTTATTGATATTGTTTTGAATCCTACTAATGCAATTCTTGCAGATGTGTTATCTGTACAAAAAATTTCGGAATATTCTTATTTGGATAAATTTAAAATATTTCCTAATCCCACGCATGGTGATAATGTACACATAATAACAAGTATTAGAAATGATTATCAAATTCATATTGTTAACATAATGGGTCAGATTGTATTTACAAGTGAATATAATTCAACAGAAATAGATATAAATTTACAAAATCTTAATCAAGGAGTATATTTTGTTAATTTAATAGAAGGCGAAAATGTATATACAGAGAAATTAGTTATAAGATAATTACTCTTTGTCAGTTTTATATAGTTCTTCAATACTTACTTTTTCAACTTCCATTCCGTCTTTCAGTATTTTAGAGATTAGACTGTATGGTGCAGTTACTACTTCTTCATCTTTTTCTAAACCTTCAATTATTTGTATATAATAGGAGTCTTGAATTCCGGTTTTAACGATTCGTTTACTAATTTTACCATCTTTATATACAAAAACAACTTCATCTAATTCTTTGTTGAGGTTTTCGTGATTTTCGTTATCATTATCTTCGTCAATTTTGGACAAATTAGCAGCATTTGAAGCAGAGTCTACTCTTGTTGTAACAGCAGGTAGAGGTACACTTAGAACATTGTAAACAGTTTTAGTATTGATGTCTACAGTTGCTGACATCCCCGGTCGAAAAGGATATTTGTTTCCTTCAATAATTAAATCATTATATGATTCGGGTAAGATTCTAATTTTGACTTTAAAATTTGTTACTTGATCGACTGAAAGTCCTGATGTAGAAGCAGAGTTAGCGATTTCTGTTACTATACCTTTAAATTTTCTGTTTAAATATGCATCCACTTCTATGTTAACACTGTCATTAAGACTGATTTTTATAATATCATTTTCATTAACGTCAACAATAACTTCCATAACATTTAAATTTGCGATACGCATCATTTCAGTACCTGCCATCATTTCTGTTCCAACAACACGTTCTCCAATTTCTACATTAAGTAGTGATACTGTTCCATTCATTGGTGCATAAACACTAGTTTTACGAAGGTTTTCGTTTGCTTCTTTAATAGTAGCTTGTGAGCTCATCAAAGAAAAAGATGCAGCATTTACACTTGCTTCGGCAGCTTTTACGTCTGCGAGACCCATTTCATAAGCAGCAAATGCACTTTCATATTCTGCTTGTGAGATAACGCCTTCTTTATATAGCGATTTATTCCGATTATAAGATAACTCTGTTTGAGCAAATTGAGCATTTACTTGATCTAAACGTGCTTTGCTATTAACAAGATTTGCATTTGCAGAGTTGCCTGCTGCAATAGTCCTTTCTACAGCTGATTCGTATATGTCTGGTTTGATTTTTAATAAAAAATCTCCTTTTTTTACAGAGTCTCCCTCTCTAACAACCAACTCGACAATTTCTCCTGATACATCAGGGCTAAGTTTTACTTCTAATTCTGGTTGAATTTTTCCACTAGCAGTTACGACTTCGCTAATAGTACGTTCTTTAACAATTTCTGTACTTATTTTATGATTATTTTCATTCCCAAACCAATGAGCTTTTTTACCAATAACTAAAAAAACAATTAGCGAAATTATCCCGATGATACTCCAACGGATTATTATTATTTTTTTCTTATTCTTTTGCTTTTTATTTTTTTTAGATTTACACATTATTATTTATAATTGATTTATAATTTTATGGATATTCCTCTGTAAAAATCAAGGATCTTTATTTTAAAAATGTATTCGTATTTTGCTCTTAGTAAATCTGTTTGTGTTTTAGTGAGATTGTTTTTTGCTACATTATAATCTGTAGTATTAAGTAGGCCTTCATCATATCTTTTCTGGGTATATTCGAAACTAAGGTCCATAGCTTCTAATGTTTTTTTTGTTGCAGAGTATTGTTTTAGTGCAAAAAGAGCATCTGCATGTGCTTGTTGAATCTCTTTATAGAGATCTTTTTTTGCTTGATCTATTTGTAATTTTGATTGCTCAACGTAGATTTTTGAGTTTGATATATTTGTTTTTGTTTGTAACCCGTTAAAAATTGGAATATTTAAATTAAAAGAAATTATTGTGCTTGCATTATCTTTTAGTTGGTCGTTAAATGGTCGATTAATATATGTATAGTCATATGAGTATTGATAAACATCCATTATTGTTCCTGTGTTGTCAGTTGCAAAACCTGACAAATAAGGGGTTCCTATGTTTATTTCATCTATGTCTTTTCGCGCACTTGAATAACCTGTTCCATAAGATGCGCTCATTGTTAATCTAGGGTAATTTGCTCCTTTTGCAATTTCAAGATTTTTCTCTGAACTTAAATAGTTTAATTTTGAATATTCTATTTCTGGCATTTTTTGAACAGACTCTGAATAAATTATATCAATGTTTAAAAGTGTGGATTCTATATCAATATTATCTATATCAGGTCTAATTATTTCAAAATTTTCGGCATTTTCAATCTCAAGGATTTGTATGAGATTTAATTTGGCCAATCCTAATTGGTTTTCGTAATTAACAATGTTTAACTCTTCGTTTGCAAGTTGTGCTTCTAGTTCATATTTGTTTTGTTCTGGCAGGCTACCACTATTAACAAGTTTTGTCGTTCTAGATAATTGTTGTACAGTAATTTCTTTTTGCTGTAGTGCTAGTTCTAATAAATCAATTGCGTATAGTATATTGAGATAAGCTGAAGCAATTGCAAGTTTAATATTGTTTTTTGTTTGTTCAAGTAGTAGATAACTTGCTTTTGTGTCTATTTCGGCTTTTTTAATTGTGTTATATTGTTGTAATCCACTAAATAGAGTTACTGATGATGATATTTGGAGATTAGTTGAAGAAAAGTTGTCGGTTGAAAATTCATTTGTGTATGGATCCACACTTCTTCCAAATGTAAGATTTTCATTTGTTCCAATATTTAAACCAGGAATTATTCCAAATTTACTTTGTTGTAATTGATTTTCGTTAATGCTTGTATTTAATGCTTGTGTTTTTATTTGGATATTATTCTCTAATGCGTATTTAATGCAAGACTCTAGATTCCATTGATTTTGACTCATGACAAAACTTGATGTCAATATAACAAACAAAGTAAGAATGTAATTTTTCATAACCAAAATATTACGCTAATTTAAATAAATATCTTTAATAATATAAAGTATGTGGTATATTTAAGAAAACTTTAACGAAGGTTGCAAATAGTTATAGTTTAGGAGTTTTAATTTAAATATTCTAAAATTTCTTTTTATAGAAGTGACAATATGGGTTTGAGCCATTTTTTTTATAATAGTCTTGATGATATTTTTCGGCAATATAAAAATCTGTTGCAGGAGTGAGTTTTGTGGCAATATTATATCCTTTTTCTTTCAATATATTGATTAGTCTTTCAGCAGTTGTTTTTTGATTATTGTCATAATAGAAAATTTCTGAACGATATTGATTTCCAATATCAGGTCCTTGCCTGTTAATTTGAGAAGGATCATGAATTTCGAAAAATAATATTGCAAGTTTTTCAAAGCTAGTGATTTCTGGGTTATAAGTAACTTTTACAACTTCTGCATGTCCAGTATTATTATAACACACATCTTCGTAGCTTGGGTTTTGAGTTTTTCCGCCAGAATAACCTACATCTGTAGATATAACTCCTGGGGCAATGCTAAGGTGATGCTCTACTCCCCAGAAACATCCGGCAGCAAAAAGTGCAGTTTTGTGATTGTTAGATTGTGTATTTCTATTATTTTGAGGAGTAAAATCTAATGAGATAGAATTAACACAGTGTCTGGTATTTGTTTTAGTAAAATTTTCACCTTTAAAGATATGGCCAAGATGTCCGCCACAGTTTGCACAAATAATTTCAGTTCTTATTCCATCAGGATCAGGGATTTCTTTTACAGCACCAGCAATAGCATCGTCAAATGCCGGCCATCCGCATCCAGAGTCAAATTTATTATTAGAATAATATAATTCTGTGTTACATTGTTTACATGTATAAATCCCCTTTTGGTCGTGTTTGTAATATTTACCTGTGTAAGGCATTTCAGTCCCTTTATTAATAATTACATTTTTTTCTTCTTTGTTTAATTTATTAAATTTCATTTCTGAATTGTTTTGACATTGTAAATGTATTATAGAAAATAAAACAAGAGATAAGATTGTAATATTTTTCATATTTTTAATTTTTATTATAAACAATATTGGTTAAATAAAGTTCACTCAGATTTGGTGCAATTATATGAAAATAGTAATGTTTTAAGAAGAGTATGGTTGGTGATAATAATATAAATATTTGTGGTTGAAAAAATAGTAAATAAAAAAATAAAAAATATTAACTCAATTAAAAAAATAAATTAGCTTTGTAAAACCAATGTAATTTCTTGTAATGTCTTAAAAAACAAGTATTTAGCTATGAGTGATCAAATCAAACATGAATGTGGAATTGCTGTATTACGATTATTAAAACCTTTATCATATTTTCAGGAAAAATATGGTTCGTGGCGATATGGGATAAACAAGCTTTATTTATTGATGGAAAAGCAGCATAATAGGGGACAAGATGGTGCAGGAGCTTTGAGTTTAAAATTGGATTTGTCTCCTGGTTTAAAATATATAGATAGAATGCGATCAGTACAATCTAATCCAATAATAGATTGTTTTAATCATATTTATTCATCGATAGATGCAAATCTTGTAAATCATCCTGAAAAGCTTAATGATGTAAATTGGGCAAAGGAGAATCTTAAATTTGCTGCAGAATTATATATGGGGCACTTAAGATATGGAACATTTGGGAAGAATGATGTAGAATTAGTGCATCCTGTATTGAGGGTTAGTAATTGGCGCTCTAAAACATTAGCTCTTGCTGGTAATTTTAATCTTACAAATGTAGATGAGTTGTTTAAATATTTAATCAAATTTGGGCAACATCCGAAAGAATATTCAGATACAGTAACGGCATTAGAATTAATAGGATTGTTTGTTGAAGAAGAGAATCAAAAATTATTTCGGGAATATAAAAATCAGGGATATTCGAATTTTGAGATTAGTAACTTGATTGAAGAGAATATTGATATTTCAAAAGTTTTGAAAGAGGCCACAAAAAAATGGGATGGAGGTTATGTTATGGGGGGAGTCTTAGGACATGGCGATTCATTTGTTGTAAGAGATCCGTGGGGAATACGTCCTGCATATTATTATTGTGATGATGAAATATTTGTAGCAGCATCAGAAAGACCAGTTATTCAGACAGCAATGAATGTTCGATTAGAAGATGTTAAGGAAATAGATCCTGGTTCGGCAATTATAGTGAAAAAATCGGGTGAGATAATCAAAAAAATGATCCGGGTTCCGGAAGAAAAATCAGCATGTAGTTTTGAAAGAATATATTTTTCTAGAGGAACAGATTACCATATATATGCAGAACGTAAAAACTTAGGTGAGTATTTGGTTCCAGAAATATTAAAAGAAATAAACTATAATTTTGATAATACTGTATTTTCATTTATCCCAAATACTTCTGAAATAGCATTTTATGGTATGCTTAAAGGTTTAGAAACATATTTAAATGAGTATAAAATCAAAACTATAAAAGAAAGTGGAAGCAAAATATCGTTAAAAGAGCTCAAGAAATTGTTAGAACTGCGTCCAAGAGTTGAAAAAATTGCAGTAAAGGATGCAAAAATGCGAACTTTTATTACACAGGATGAAGATAGAAATGAGTTGGTACAACATGTATATGATGTAACTTATGGGACTGTGGTTGATAATTTAGATACATTAGTGATTATTGATGATAGTATTGTTCGCGGTACCACATTAAAACAAAGTATTTTAAAAATACTGGATAGATTGAATCCTAAAAAGATAATAATTGTATCATCTGCTCCTCAAATACGTTATCCTGATTGCTATGGAATTGATATGGCAAAAATTGGTGACTTTATTGCATTCGTGGCTGTTATAGAGTTGTTAAAGGAGTCGGGAAATGAAAGTCTTATTGAAGAAACCTATAAAAGATGTAAGGCTCAACAAAATTTACCAAAAGAAGATATTGTAAATTATGTAAGAAATTTATATAAACCTTTTTCTCCTGAACAAATTTCAGAACGGATTGCAAAAATTATAAAGAATGATAGTATAAATGCTGATTTTCAGGTTATTTATCAAAGTATAGAAAATCTTCATAATGCTTGTACAGATAATTCAGGAGATTGGTATTTTACTGGTAATTATCCAACAGCAGGGGGGAACAAAGTTGTAAATACGTCTTTTATAAATTATTATGAGAATAAAAATGAAAGAGCCTATTGAACATAAAATAAGGTAATATATTTACTTGATTAGAAATCATAGCAATTATAAGAAATTTACTTTAAGTAAGAATTAAGGATTACTTTTAAGGCAAATAAATTTATGAAAAATAGCCATAAAAAGAATATCAATTTGGAGATATCTTTTTATGGCTATCCTAATATTAATATATTACTGTTACTGTTCCTTTGTAAGGTACAGTACCGTCAAATAGATTTATAATGTATAGATATGTGCCTGCAGGAACATATTTACCATTGTATACTCCATCCCATTCGTCACCAACATTTCCAACCCATAATTCTTGTCCCCATCTATTATAAACATAGGTTTTAGAACCTGGGAATAAATCAATGTTTTCTATTATCCATGTGTCATTTATCCCATCGCTATTTGGTGTAAATGCATTAGGGATTGTTATGCAGTCAACATCTGTGTCAACTAATTTAATTGTACTAAATGAATAAACACAATTATTTGAATCAGTTATATGTACATCATAGTCGCCTTGTGTTAATCCACTAATTAATGGAATGTCAATATAGTTTTCATTCCAACCAAATAAATATGGTGCAGTACCACCTAAAACTTCAATTTCTATATACCCATCACTATTTCCAATACAAGAAGGATCGGATGCAATGTATGAAGCTGTAAGTTCAGCAGGTTCTAAAATTATAATTTGAGACATGTCTTGACAATTATTATTGTCGTTTACATGTAAGGAATATGCTCCAGCAGGGATTCCATAATGACTTTCTCCTTCAATATAATCTTCTCCTGTAAAGAAGCTGAAATTATATGGAGTAGTACCTCCTGTAGCACTCATTACTACAGCTCCGTCTATATCACCATAACATGAAATGTTATTTATTTGATAATTAAGGATTAGTTCATCAGGTTGCATTACGGATAATGTATCTGAAATTGTACATGCGTGATTATCTGTTACTGTTACAATATAATCTCCTGCAATAAGGTTAGAAATTGTGTCTCCAGATATAGCATTGCTCCAAGCGATATTATATGGAGGATAGCCACCATTAACATTAAGTGCAATAGCCCCATTGTTATCTCCGTAGCAAAGGTTATTTGATATATTTGAGCTTAGAATCATAGATTCAGGATCTTGTAATGTTGCATTTGCTGATCCAGAACAACCCCAATTATCACTTATTATTACAAAATAATTTCCAGCAGATAAGTTTGTAAGAATATCAGTTGTCTCACCAGAAGTCCAGTTGTATTCTATTGGAGCATGAGCGTTTGAACTAGAAGCTTCAATTACACCATCCGTATCTCCAGGACAACTGATTTCTTGTAATATTGAAATGGTAGCATCTATATTACCATTGATTCCTATATGAACATCTTCAGTTGCACTACAGTTATTATTATCAATAACATTAACTGTATAATCTCCAGGATCAACATTATTGATATTATTTCCAAACATTGCATTTGACCAAGAATAGTTATACGGTGGAGTACCTCCAATAATTGATGCAATTGCAGATCCGCCATTACTACCACATTGAGCGGCTGTTGCTGTTAAATATATTTGTAAAGCTGCAGGTTGATTAACATCTATATTTTCATATGTTTCACAACTATTGGCATCTCTTACAGTAACTTGATAATTGGCAGCTGTAAGACCACCAATTGTCGGAGTATATTCATTAGTATTCCATTCATAGAAATATGGATATGTTCCGCCAGTTACATTGTCAACAATAGCCATTCCGTCAGATCCATTGAAACAGGAAACATCATTTGTAGTTAAAGTTACTAAAAGGACATCAGGCTGTGTTGCATAAACATCATCTATATATGTACAACCATTAAAATCTGTAATAGTATATTCAAATGTTGTTTCTACTGGAATGCTATTATTTGTATATTGAGATGACCCATCTTGCCATGTTATTGAGTAAGGTTCGGTTCCTCCACTAGTAACATTTATAGTTGAGCTTCCATTTAATCCGTTACAAAGAGCATTTGAAGTATTTTCAATGACAATAAGAGGATCTGGTTCAGATAAAGTTAAATCTGTATTTACTGAACAACCATTAGCATCAGTAACGACGTAATTATAAACACCTGTGGTTTCAGTAAAAGTTCCGGTTCCGGTATAACCAGGTGTGCCACCAGTTGCAGATATTGTTACATCAGCAGTTTCACCATTACAAAGAATTTGATCAGCAGAAACACTCATTAATAATTCACTAGGATTTATTAATTCTGCAGAGTTTTGATATTCACAACCATTAGCATCGGTAACTATAAAGTTGTAATTCCCATAAGTTAGATCTGAGATTGTTTCGTTTGTATTTATTGACGTAATATTACCTGTACCCCAGTTTATATTATATGTTGGGAATCCAGATGTAAATGTTAACTCAACTATCCCATCTGCACTGTTAAAACATAGTGGATGTTGATTTACAGTAGCAGTAAATTCTGGTAATCCAAATACTTCAACTTCAAATGTACATGTTCCAACATAACCACTTGGATTTGTCCATGAGTAAGTTATTGTATGTATTCCTACTCCAGAAGATGCATCAGATGGATCAAAATAGTAAATACCTGCATTTATAACAACGCCATTTCCACTAAATTCACCATCAATAGGATCTTCACCGGTTCCGGATAATTGTTGTAATCCAGCATCATAACATACGTTAAATGAATTAGGACATATAACTAAAGGCATGAGTATTTCAACTTGTGTATTGCATGTATGTATATTACCGCATTGATCGGTTACTTCCCATGCAATATCTGATATTCCAACTGCAAAAAATCCGCTAGCATCTGTTCCAGTTCCTGTTCGATTAGTTGCACCAGTAATTGTCCAATTAACACTAAATCCTCCACTACAGTTATCTGTTGCAATAAGTTCTGGAATTATATAATTATCTCCAGGTGCAGCATTAAAACTTTGATTAGGAGGACAAGATACAGAAATAACAGGATCACTTATTGTATAAATATATGCCCAGTTTACGATATTGCCTGAACAGTCAGTGTATGAGTAATTATATGTTCGTGTTCCTGCGCAAATCAATGGGTTTGGACTGTCAACTACAGATTCAAGAACTGCAGAAATATTGTTGCCACATACATCTGTAATTACTGGAGTTGTAGGGGCAATAGCATCCACAAGACATTCAACCGTAGCAGCACCATCTGCAGGAACTACTGGAGTCGTACTCATGTCAATGGTGTAAACAAATGCCCAGTTTGTAGTATTACCTGCGCAGTCAGCATATTCATAAGTATATGTTCTGGTACCTTCACAAGTTAATGGATCCGGACTGTCAACAGTACTAACTAGCGTAGGAGTAATATTGTTTCCACATACATCAACTACAACCGGAGTTGTAGGAGCGACAGCATCTACAAGACATTCAACTGTAGCAGCACCATCAGCAGGAACAACAGGAGCAGATGTTACATCAATAGTGTAAACGAAGTTCCAGTTTGTAACATTACCTGCACAGTCAGCATATTCGTAAGTATATGTTCTGGTACCTTCACAAGTTAAAGGATCAGGACTGTCAACAGTACTAACAAGAGTAGGAACAACATTATTTCCGCAATTGTCAACTACAACCGGAGTTGTAGGCGCAACCGCATTAACAAGACATTCAACCGTAGCAGCACCATCAGCAGGTACAACAGGATTTATAGTCATGTCAATAGTGTAAGTGTAAGTCCAGTAGCTAATATTAGCAGCGCAGTCAGTGTATGAGTATGTGTAAACACGAGTTCCTTCACAAGTTAATGGATCTGGTGTATCAACAGTACTTTCAAGCACAGCCGGGATGTTATTTCCACAAGCATCCACAACAACCGGAGGAGTAGGAACAACAGCATCAGCAACACATTCAACAGTAGACGCATCATCAGCAGGAACTACCGGAGCAAATGAGTTAGAAATAGTGTAAACATATGCCCAATTAGTTATGTTTCCAGCACAGTCAGCATATTCATAATTATATGTTATTGTACCATCACAAGTAACAGGATCAGGATTTTGAACAGTACTAACAAGAGTCGGAACAATATTGTTACCACAAACATCTACAACAACCGGAGTTGTAGGCGCAACAGCATCAACAGGACATACAACCGAAGCAGCACCATCAGCAGGAACAACCGGAGCAGTACTCATATCGATAGTGTAAACAAATGCCCAGTTAGTAGCATTACCCGCACAGTCAAGATATTCATAAGTATATGTTCTAGTACCCTCACAAGTTAGAGGATCCGGACTATCAACAGTACTAACTAGCGTAGGAACAATATTATTTCCACATACATCAACTACAACTGGAGTCGTAGGAGCAACAGCATCCACAAGACATTCAACCGTAGCAGCACCATCTGCAGGAACTACTGGAGTC
>CAYUWD010000094.1:0-15157 GCA_964448235.1 uncultured Bacteroidales bacterium
TGGGAGATGGCACTTTCATCAGACCTAATGCCGAGCTATTGGGACTATGAAACAAGTCTGGATTATGCTGACTGGTCATTAACATCTGCATCCACAAGTCCAGTATCAGAACAATCAAATCCGCTAGTTTATGATCTTATCCCTGATATTGGAAGTACAACCGGATCTTATTCAGGTACGTTTACAGTTTATGACAACTTTGGTTGTGATACAACAGCAAATATTTCTTATGATATAACAGGTATTCCTGCAATTCCAGGCATCGTAACCAATGACTATGTTTGGACAGGTGACAACACACTTAACTGGGATGCTAGCACTAATGAAAACTGGATATATAAAAACCCTTCAGGTTATTCAAACGCAACTGTAATACCTAATGCAGCAACAAATGTCTTTATCGTTGACTATTGTAATTTAAATAATAACCCAACAGTTTCTGAAAATGTAGACTGTAATAATCTAACAATTTTAGACGGAACTCTCAATGTTGGTAGTGGTAATACTTTAACAATATCCGGAGATTTTGACAATCAGGATACTTTTGTTGCTGAAAATAATAGTACGGTAATATTTGATGGTTCAATCAGACAGATAATCCAATCGTCAACTGGTGACTTGACTTTCTATGATGCAATTGTAAATAATAGTGGTTTGGGAATAGAAATACAATCAAATATTATCGTTAGTAATGAATTAACTATGACTAGTGGTAATATTACAACCCTAACAAATACAATCACCTTAGGTACAAGCACAGCTAATCTTGGCTCTCTTACAAGAACAGATGGAACAGTTATTGGCTATATTAAAAGGTGGTTTGATTCAAATACAGTTTCAAATGTCCTTTTCCCTGTAGGGACACAAGACAACTACAGACCTGCAGATATTTCATATACTGCTGCCCCTACTACAGGTGGAACACTAACAGCAAGTTTCAATTCTGCCGACCCTGGCACAAACGGCTTAAATCTTAACGATGGTGGCAACATAATTGAAGCAACTGCAATTGAAGGTTACTGGCCAATAAATGCCGGCGATGGTCTTGTTGGCGGCACATATGATATTGATTTAACTGCAACCGGATTCGGTGTTATTGATTATACTCAACTTTGGTTGCTAAAACGTTCCGATGCTGCTAGTCCATGGACACTAAATGGAACTCATGAAACTGCAACAGGATCAAATGCAGAACCTACTGTACATAGAAATGGACTTACAGGATTTTCTGAATTTGCAGTTGGAGGTAAAGACGGCGCATTACCAGTCAAAATTGTTGAGTTTAACGCAATATGCAAAAATGAAATTGTAGAACTCAATTGGACAACGACTTCGGAAATTAATAACGATTACTTCATTCTTGAGAAATCTAAAAATATGAAAGAGTTCTTTGAAATTGCAAGAATTGATGGTGAAGGTAACTCTAACTATATTTCTACATATAAATTTATTGATAATAATTTATTTGGCGGTGATAATTATTACCGTTTAAAACAAGTGGACTTTAACGGAAAGAGTGAAACTTTTAATACAATACTTATAAATTGCGATAAAAATAATCATAAAGACTCGTATGTAAGTATTTACCCTAACCCATTTAGATCTCAAATAAATTTATATGTAGAAAATCTAAATGATGATAACATTAATGTCGATATTATAGATGAATATGGAAAGATTGTTTATACACAAAAATATCATATCTCAAGTAATACCTATGAAACATCCATAGATTTGGATGCACTTAGACCAGCTATGTACAATCTAAGAGTAATTACTAATGATGATGTATATAATATTAAAATAACCAAACAATAAAAATATCATTTAATACAAATTACAAAATAATAACAAATAAATATTTTAACAAAGAGAAAGAGAGTTGTTTTACCCTCTCTTTCTTTTATCATTACTAAATAAATAGATGTAAAATAATAGATAACTTTTATCATATTCTTACAAGTTTTACATTAAACACGCAAACTATTACATTCCCCAACAAAAATCACTACATTCACCCACATTCCTGATAATCAATCATATAATATTTGTTTTCAAATAAATAAATTTACTATATTTGCACATAAGAGGAAAGTTATGAAAAAGTATATTTTATTGGTGATACTATTTAGTATTACATTTATAGCATTATCACAAACCATTACCAATACTGGTGCAAAAGTTGTTATAAAAAACGGAACTACCGTTAAATTTACAAATTTACACAACTCTCAGGCTGGCGGGTATTTCTATTATGATACTGATTTAGATGTACCTGGCAATTGGACAAATGTTTCGCCTGCGACATTTGACCAAGGTACTAATGGAGCTGTGACATTAAACGGAAGTTCACAACAAACAGTAACAAGTGGAGGGAGCGCTTTCCAAGATTTAACAATTAATAATGCTACGGCTAATGACGCAGAAATTCTTTTAGGAGATAATTTAGAAATTGAATCTCAACTTACACTTACAGATGGTATAATAAATACAAACTCAAACAAATTAGTTTTTCAATCATCTGCTACTTCAAACTCAGGTAATGCAGGCAGCTTTGTCCATGGCGAAATGGAAAAATCTGGAGCAACTCAATTTACATTCCCTTGCGGAGATGTAATTTCTCGTGATCTTAATGGAGATGCATCAGATGAGGATTATGTTATTTGGTCACCAATGAGATCAAACCCTGTTGCATCAACAACTGTAAATGTCGAGTATTTCTTCGACAATGCTGGTATGCCGGATTGGTGGGAATATGGAGGAAACATGGACGCTACACTTCATCATGTTTCAGATCGTGAATACTGGTTAGTTAGCTCAACAGAGAATTTTACCACCGTAACATTATACTGGAATGATAACGATCATGCTGTTGGTGGCATATGTCCACATAGTTTCTGTGATGGAACTCCAGGCAACTATGACAATACTGATTTATCTGTTGCATATTGGACTGGTAGCTTATGGCGTGATGCTGGAGGAACTGCAACAAATAATCATGATGTTGGAAATATCGAAAGTAGTTTAACAATTCCATTTGGAGCAAAAAGTCAAACCTTTATTACATACGGTTCAAAAGATAATCAAGATCCACTTCCTGTAGAATTACTTGACTTTTATTCTGATTGTAATGACAACAAAGTTGAATTATTCTGGAACACAGCTTCTGAAACAAACAATAAAGGCTTCTTTATTGAAATATCAGAAGATGGCAAAAACTTTAAGCAAATTGGATATATTGCTGGAGCAGGAAATAGCACAGATATAAACTCGTATTCATTTATTGACAAAGAATCTTACGGAAAATTTGCATACTACAGACTTAAACAAATTGATTATAATGGAGAATCAACTGTAAGTACCTTTATATATGCAGGTTGTGAAAATATTGAAAACGAACCATATTTGGAAATTTATCCAAACCCATTTAAAAATAATATTAATGTTATTGCTGAAAATCTACCTAAAGAAGACATTGTATTAAACATATACAATATGCTTGGTTCTTTGATACATCAAGTAAAACCAGACCCTATCAATGGCAGCTTTAGAATAAACATTGATTTAGCTAAATTACCTCCTGCAATGTATGTTGTAAAAGTAATCTCTGGAGATTTTGTTGGTATTGTAAAAATAGAAAAACATCAATAAAGCTAGGTTAAACCATTACTTAACCACCAGTTTCCTATTTTCAAAATAATTATCTGACCTTAGGTTTAATATATAAATCCCTGATTCTATATCTTTTAAAATAATATTACTTGATTGTGTTTGTTTTTTTTGTACTAATGAACCATCCAGACTAAAAACAAATACTTCAAACTTATCAATAAACTCAATATTAACCCGGATTATTCATGCGGTTAACTTTATGTAGCTGCAAGACGTCTAACTCCACCGACATATCTTTATATTTACTCCCTTTGGTCGTGAGCTAAAGGTTCAAGGAGTTAGCAACGAAGCAGATGCATGAAGATAATCGCAAACAATACCCAGATTTGGGGTTCGTTTATTTTGAGGTATTTAAGCGTATGACATTGTGTAACAATACATTGCAAGCTAATATAATTAGTTGTGGTGAATAATTCGGGTTAAACCATCCATCATTTGGGTTTGGATAAACTTCAAATCTATTTTCGGATAAATTATGATATGGTATAAATGAAATCAAAGTCTCACATGTATCGAATGTCATTTGACCTTCGCCATATCCGGAATATGCAGGATTGACATATACATTATAATTAACAGGATAGCCTATACCCGGCCATTCAAAATCATCATAAAAATAACAAGGAGAGTCTTCTATAAACAAAGAAATCTCTTCTAAATTTTCAGTTCCTGAAGGCTTACAATCTCCTGTTTGATTATTTCCATATTCAAAATGGCCATTACCAAACAAAGTATAGTTTCCTAGTAAAAATCCTGTATTTGTAATCTCATTACCAATAATATTGCATGAATCTGTTGCAGGATTAAAATTCATAACAATTCCATATTTCTCCAATCTATTTCTAAAGAATGTATTATATGGTCCATTTTGACCATGAGAATCATCAATAACTGCATTTTGAGCAATATTTCCCTCAAAAAGATTACAAAATGTATAGTTGCCATGCAATACCAAGTCACCAGCAGATGCAGATGGGAATCCTGATTGATCCCAATATGGGTCAAAAGAGTAATTATAAGCAATAACATTCCCATTTGCACCGGATTGTATAAGAACAGAATGTCTTAAATGCTCGTAAATATTGTTATGAATTAAACAATCTCCTGAGCTTGCCGATATCTCTGTACCATACCCCTGTCCTCCTTCACCATATGCATATGCATGATGGAAATAACATCCGGACACTTCACAATTTAAGGAAGTTCTTAAACTTAAATGAGAAAAGTTGCAGTTTTCACTCTCAATATCCCTTACTTGACAGTTATAAGCATAAGTAAATCGTATATTGGAAGTTTGTGCTGTAGTTGCATCCTCTCTAATTATCTTCAAACTCTTTATTAAAATATTTTGTACAGGTTCAATTTTTACTACAATCGGATTATAAACAGAAGCAAAATCATGCCTAAGAGTAGAATTTAGAAATATAGTATCTTCAACAATATTATCTATTACAAATAACTGACCCATAGTCTCATAAGCCCACTCCGAATACATAAAGGATTCTCCATCCATCTTAACTTTAATTATATCTCCTGATGAAAATTCTGTTAATGCCGATTGTAGTATGATATAAGAACTTCCCTTTTCAGCAATACTAACATTATGGGTAAGTGCAGACATACTTCCAGATGCATATAAAAAGTCTAACTCTGAGTCTAAATTTGCATTCAATATTGTGCTATTGCTTCCTGCTCCTTCCAAGATTATTCCTGATTCAAGAAAAATTCTTGTATTAAAATCATATATTCCTGCATTAAATTGAATTTTTCCTAAAAATCCTGCAAAATAATCAATAGCATCTTGCAAAGACTGATCATCTGGAATTCCATCATTAGGGACTGCTCCAAAGTCATTTATGTTAACGGTTTCGATATCGAGATTAATATCAGATACAAGACCTGCATTCGACCAATCTACAATTCTATTATCAGGAATCTGCGCTATTGTAAATAAGCTAAAAACGACAAGAGTTATTACTAATAATAACTTCATATTTTTACGATTCTATTCTTAATTGCATACATAACCAAACTTGCAGTGTTCCTGCAATTAGTTTTCTCAAGGATGTTTGCTCTATGTTTCTCAACTGTTCTTTTGCTAAGAAACAATTTTTCACTAATTTCAATATTTGAGAATCCTTGACAAATAAAGGAAACAATCTCAACTTCTCTTTCTGTTAAAATGTTTGCAAAATTGTCATTCTCAGGTGTAGTTGTTAATCTAGATATCAAATTCTGTAATAAATCCTGACTAAAATAATTCCGACCATCAACAACTGCTGTTAAAGCAGAATGTACTTCATCAATATCAGAATCTTTTAATAAAAAACCAGACACACCTGCATCTACCATCTTATAATAATACTCCTCATCTCCATACATAGATAAAGTAATTATTTTTAAGTCAGGGAATTTCAATATGGCCTCCTGAGCTGCTGTAATGCCGTCTATTTCAGGCATTTCTATATCCAAAAGAACTACATCCACAGGAATCACATCAATTTTTTCTAGAAATTCCTTCCCATTAGAAGCTTCTGCAACAACTTTAAATTTTTTATATGAATTTAAAAGCAATTTTAACCCATTTCTAAATAGCGCATGATCATCGACAATCATAATACTATAAAAATCTTTATCATTCTTCATCTTTAAATGGAATTTTAATTTTAACTTCTGTTCCTTTTCCCATTGCACTATTATAGTCAATATTTCCTTTTAACGAAATTACACGACTATAAATATTATGTAACCCGCTTCCCTTCTCTTCTGAAACATTAAATTTATTCATTTCAAAACCTTTACCATTATCCTTATATTTTAACGTGACAGAATATACATCATTATACAAATTTACTTGTATTTTTGAAGCATTAGCATGTTTCACAGTATTATTAACAAGCTCACATGCTACTCTATATAATACTGTTTCAATATTCTGCTCCATTCTTAACCCTCTAAGAGTACTATTAAATTCAATATTATAACATTTTGTGGCATTCACCTTTTGTAAAAAATTACTAATCGCTTTTTCTAAGCCAAAATTATCTAAAACATGAGGAGACAAATTATTCGAAATTTCTTTTATACTCTTTATTGATTCTAGAATAACATTATCCATATTCTCTAATATTTCTTTAGAATAATCATTAGGTTTTTGTTTTTTTAATGCAGATACCGACATCTTTACAGTTGACAATAATGGGCCTAAACCATCATGTAAATCCTTTGCTAATCTTTTTCGTTCTAACTCCTCTGTCTGCAAAACAATAGATAAGTATCTTTTTTCCGATGCACGTTTCTCCTTTTCTATCTTATCCATATAATTAAATATCTTACTAATAAGTACAAGGCCAACTGCAAAAAATGTGGCAGAAGAAACTCCAAGCCATACATATAGCATTTTAGAGTATTTAAGCTCAAAATTAAAATAAAATGGCATTGCTTCGAAAACCATTCGCATAAGTAAAGATGCAAATCCCAAACTTATAAAAACCCATGACAAATTATATTTAGTCCGCTTTGTTAATTTTAATGAAATTATTGCAGCTATAATTTGAAATACAATTGTTAAAAACAGAACTATTTTTAATACCATAAGTTAAACTTTACTTTTACAAAGATAACAATATCCTCAAATATCATCAAAGATGTTTACTGACAAGCAAGTTTATCTATGACATCTTTAATTAAAAAGAAAATTAATTCTTATATTCAATTTAACATATTTTAAGTATTTTTGGACTATGACTGTAATGAAAATTCTAGTTTTAAATTATGAATACCCCCCTCTTGGTGGAGGAGCAGGAGTAATTACCAAAAACATATCCGAAGGATTAGCAAAATTAGGACATCAAATTACAGTCTTAACTACTTGGTTCAAAAATGAATCAGAAGATTCTCAAGTAAATAATTTAAGAATTATCAGATTAAAATGTAAAAGAGAAAAAATATACCAATCAAACCCGCTCGAAATGCTATCCTGGATGTTTGCAGCAAAAAATTTTCTAAAAAAACATCTACTAATAAATCATTATGATTTATGCTTTGCAAATTTCTCAATTCCTGGAGGAGAAGTTGCATACAGCATGAAACTTCAATTTAAATTGCCTTACGTTGTTATGTCACATGGTCACGACATCCCATGGTTTATGCCAGAACAAATGATGTGGTACCATGCTATTACATATCATTGGATTAGAAAAATATGCCTACAATCAAAACGGAACTACGTCCAATCTCAGGATATGAAAAATAATATTGATGCATTTCTAGGAAAATTCAGTTCTAAAAACAAAATAATCCATAATGGTTGGGATAATAGTATTTTTAAACCAGATTATTCTAAAAGGTCAAAAAAATTTACTTTGCTATTCCCGGGGAGACTTGTATCTCAAAAAGATCCTATGAGTTTTTTAAGAGCTGTAAACATAATAAAAACTAAAATTCCTGATTTTGAAGTAAAAATTTTAGGTGATGGAAAACTAAAATCTAAAATGCAAAAATATGTTTACAAAAACAATTTAGATAATTATATTATTTTTAAATCATGGATTTCGAAAGAGGAAATGCTCAAAGAATATCAAACAGCCTCTTTAGTCATTTTACCTTCACTTAACGAAGGAATGAGTATTGCTACTCTAGAAGCTCTTTCATGTGGACAATATGTTCTTGCAACAAAAGTTAGTAACAATGAACAACTAATATCACCCCAAAAAAATGGAGACTTTATTAATAAAAAAGACCCTAACGACATTGCAAATAAAATTATTTTCTTTTACCAATCTAAATTTCTTAAAAATTACGTCATCAATCAATCTTCATTAGAAATATATCACAATATGTTTGATTGGGAAATCATTGTTAAACAATATGAAAAAGATCTTATAAATATACTACACTAATATAATTATCTCTAATAATAAATAATTTTACGGTTTATTATACTTGTTAACTGACCATCTGTTTTAATAGTTTTTCTTACCCAATTTCCAACACTATCATAATTATATAAATATTCAACTTCCATTGACAATTCTGGATTTAAATAATATTTCATTGATGAATTTATCACATTACCATATTTATCATACGACTTGACTAATTTATAATTTATATTTCCATCAGCAAGTCTAAATTTTGATTCCGCTAATCTATCTTTAAAATATTTATTTTTTATTATGGACACCTCTCCTTTTTTATCAAATAATTTCAAAATTTTTATATTTGATCTTTTATTGAATTTTATCTTTGATTCTATTTTAGGACTAGCACTTAAACCTGTAATAATGTATCTATTTTTTTCATTACCTCTTTTATCATATTCTACTTTATATATTTCCTTATATTCCTTTTTTGAAGTAAGTAAATCCACATAAACAATTTTCTCAAAAAGGACTCCATTATTTCTATACTTTATATCAGAAACGATTCTCTCCTCCTGTTTAAAATCCTTTTTTTCTGTTTTACACAACAATCCTTTATCATTATAATAATATTGAAGTGTATACATTTCTGTTTTTTCAAAATCATCAAAACTTGGTCGATGAATTATTTCTGAGACCAAAACCCCATTATTATATAAAAACTCAGAACTTAGAGATTGCCCGATTATCAAATTACTCCAAGTTTCTTTTATCACTTTCCCCTTTTCATCAAAATAATACAAGCCTTTCCATGTCATCTTATCAACATAGTTATATATACAAACTTCTATCCTATCCTCTGTATAATCAATTGTATATGATTTATTAATAAATAATAAATCGTCAAATGATGAAGGACTTTTAACAAAAACCTCAAATCCAGCACTATCAAATTCATGAACCTCAATCCCATTAGATTGATTTATCTCTAATCTTCTCACGTTTCCATTCAAATTATAATAATCTCTAGATTTTTGCCTAATACTCACCTGAGAAAACATAAAGTTTGTAAAAAACAAAAGAGAAATCAAATAAAATATTTTCATAAAAGCATCATTTAAACACTACAAATCTACAACAAATTGATTATATAATATAATTAGGCAATGCTTCATAATATCTTATGTGCAAAAAAACAAGCTTATTTTTTTATATAAGAATTTATTTTGTAATTTTATTGCATAATTATTTTTTATGTCACTTAAACATACCATACTAATAGCCGATGATGAATCATTAAATTATTTATATTACTGTGAGATTATTGATCAAGATAAATATAACATAATTTATGTTAACAATGGGAATGAGGCTATAAAAACCCTAAAAGAAAGTGAAAACGACATTTCATTAATCCTTATGGATATGAAAATGCCTGAACTTGATGGTTTTTCTGCAACAAAAGAAATTCGAAAATTTAACAATACTATTCCTATAATTGCTCAAACAGCATATGCTTATAAGGAAGACATCAAAAAAGCTATTGAATCTGGTTGTAATGATTATATCTCAAAACCCATCAGAGAAGAATTATTGATTTCAAAAATCAAGAAATATATTAAAGATTAGAAATATTTATTTATCCCCTTTGAGAAACAGCTTCATAAACAAATATTGAAGCCGCTACCGAAACATTTAGAGACTCGGTCTTACCAACTATTGGGATTTTATATGATTCGTTTACTCTCTTTAAGACTTGTGAACTCACACCCTTATCTTCAGAACCCAAAACTATAGCAGTAGATTGCATAAAATTGGCTTGAGACAAATATTTATTAGCTTTCTCTGATGCAGCAATAACATTCAAACCAAATTGTTGCATTAGCAATACTGCATCCACAATATTCTCTACTCTACAAACAGGAATATTATATAAAGCACCTGCAGAAGTTTTAATTGCATCCTCACTTATTCGCACACTATTATTTACAGGAATAACAATTGCATTAACCCCCATACACTCAGCTGTACGCGAAATTGCACCAAAATTCCTAACATCTGTAACACCATCAAGCAATAAAAGTAATGGTAACTGTTTTTTGCCAATTACTTCTTCGATAGTAGTTTCTAAATCATGATATCTCATTGGAGAAATATATGCTACAACCCCTTGATTATTTGCTTTAGCAATTTTTTCAATTTTCTCCACAGGAACATGTTGAACTTTAATCTTTTTCTTACGTAATTCGACAAAAAGCTCCCCGGCTAAACTCCCAGACAATCCTTTTTTAACAAGCACTTTGTCAATTTCTTTACCAGATTTTAATGCTTCAATAATCGGTCTTATTCCAAAAATATAATTATCCATCTTTTAATTCTTAGTTATTGTAAATATTCTACCATTTCTCCATGTTGTTAATGCTTGTGCCCATATTGTTTGATAGACATCATCCCTTCTCAATTTATATACTGTTTCTCCCAATGGGCTCTTCCATTTTTCAAATATAAAATAGACTCCTGCCACATTAGGATTTTCTCCATAAAACCAATCTTCCCCATTAGAGTTTATATTAACAATCGTTGGAGGGCCTAAAACAACATACAAAATTCCTCTATCTGTTTTCCAACCTTCACGATAATCACTAAAATATATATTTGCCAATTTTACTCTATTATAAAAAACTCTTATTTGCTCACGAGCAAATTTTTTATTATTAGATTTTGTTAACCAAAATTTATCCACTGCAAGTTTTAAATTATCATCATTTTCTATAGCCTTCATCTCTTTAGAAGTTGCTATTAACTCCAGCGGATCAAGCATATCCGACAATTTATTTATTCCCGGAAACGATTCACTAACATTAAGCAAACATAAAATACCTTTGTTTTCAGGAGATGGTTTTAAGACATAATATCCTCGATTTACAAAACTTACAGTATCACCTATCTGATAACTAAATATAGAATCCGGTTTTTTAAATTCATTATCTGGCTTCTCGATAAAATATGGAGCCAGTACAACATCATCCCCAAACTTATAATACTCAAAAGTACATTTAGAAAGATCATAAATAGACGATCTTATTCTATATATATTTTTTGCATTTACAAAATTATTATACATAATATTATATCCATCATTATTCTGCTCACAGATATATCTTTCTTTAGATAAATTATCTTGATTATTAACATCAATTATTATTTGATAAATCAACCTCATATTAATACCATAAAAGCCAAGAACAAGTTTATTATCAACTGATTTAAGATTTATTTTAAAATGTGTCTCATAAAATTCATTATTCATATTCAAGTTAAACGAAAGCATATTAACACCTGTATCTACTATTTCAAAAGAGGGAGCTGCTCTTACGGCATATTTAATTCCAATATTTATTAGTGTATCTAAAGGATTCTTCTTATTTAACAACAAATCCTTTCTTGATATTTTGCAATACACAATTGCTTCATTTTTATTTTCCACATAAACCCTTATTAAAGGATGCAAAATCGTATTTGAAGGGTTATAAACAGAAGCAAAATCATGTCTGTAAGAAATTGGTTTCTCTACAGTATTAGATGTATTAGAGACATAACAAGAAACTATAACAAGTACGATTAAAATAAATATTATGAATTTAATCTGTTTCATCATCTAAATCAAATTTTTGATACATCTCTTTTCTAAATCGTTTCATATAAGTAGAACTTCCCAAACCATACTGATAAAACACCCCATTTTCCTTTCTTTCTCTCTGACCAGGTTTAGTATCATAGACAACCTGATTAAAATTCTCGTCTGAAGATATTCCACTAAATGTTCCTGCCGCATATTTAAAATAATACCATGTATTACTATTAGGTTCTAATAATATTTCAAAAACATCTCCTCTTCTTGATTTTTCTATTCTAACGAAACCAAATACATATTTATTTATTTGGTTTTTCCCAACATTTACAATTCCAATAGGACCATAATGTATAAATGAACTTAGCTCTGGATACCAAATAAATAACAAATCAGTAAAAATAAATTTATCAGATAATTCTTTTGGCAACTTAGAATAATTCCCCAAACTTTGATTAGAAAACCACTCATCGGCACTTTCTGTTCCCAAATAATCTATCAATGCTCTTTCATACACTTCATCTCTAGTATCAATACCAACCAATCCTTCCGTAGAATTAATCCTATCAGACATTTTGTTCATTGCATCTTTATTAAAATATGCATCTAAGATCATTGAAACTTCAAACTCTGTAGTATCAGAATCGGGATAATACATAATATTACCTATAGTATTTGGTTTAAACAATCCAAAATCTTTACTAAAGTTTATTCGACCATTACCATAAACATTACAAATTGATTTATGAATATGTATATAATTTCCTGGCAAGCTAGGTTCACTAAGCTTTTCCTCACTTGCAATCATATATTTTCCACCTTCTTTATCATATTTTAAATACCCATGTGCGGAAAATATTTCCTGATCATACTGATTTCTTTTTTTATTTAAAAATGATGGGTAGATTTTATTAGAATTTCCTAACATTATTCCTACAGATAATCGAGAATTATTTATGTTATATGGTAATGAATCAACTTTAATCATTACCTCTTCCGGATCAATAAAGTCTTTAAATTTAAGCCAGTTAGCACCAGAGGTATCACATTCATAATCAATCTTAGCACCTCCATCAAACTCTAGATTCTTTTGATTAGCAAAAAGATTTACCTTACCCTGATATTTATAAAAAGTATTCAACTGAAAATTATCCGGTTCAAGAATATCTCCTTTTGCATATGTTTGTCCAGATGCATCAACACCAACTTTACTAAAATGTATTTTTTGAGCTACTTTTGTATTATCTAAATAATCATAATCGCCATATGCAGTATAATCTTTACGTCCATATATACTAACTACAGCATCATATATTGTATGATATCTAGATGTAGAATTAGCGATAATTTTAGCATTATTAAGAGGTTGCATTAAAGCATCTTTTTCAATAATAACTTTACCATTATCAGTATATATTGTAGCATCTGCAACTCGAATAAATTTAACACCCTCAGCGTAAATAACATGTTTGCCATAATCATACCTAGCTCTTGGAGCCACCCATGATAACGAGTCTTGTTTTGGATGTACAGATGTAAATTTTGGTCCTTCCAAGAATAAGTCCTCCCACTCATTTGGACTTATGTTTTCATCAATATTTTCTAATTTTTCAAGAACATCCATATCAGCACTTATTTCCAGTTCTTCATGATCCATATACCAAGTCATCTCATTCATTTCACTGATATATTTATTTTTTGGGAATTTCCATATAGTATTTTCTCCATTTGTTCTAAAAACACCTTTACGATCAACAAAACTAATATCTGCTTTTACATTATCTGATTCAAAATCTGTATTTAACACATTAACTGTGTATAAATCAAAATTTGCAGTGTCTGCTTTTACAACATCTTTTAAAAATTGAAATTCATTAGAACTAACTTTTGCTTTTTCTATGTGCAAATTCCCATCTCCATAAAGACCCGTTGATTTCATTATTAGGTTTCCATCCAATACAGCTTGATTATCAAACATTTGAAAATCAACAGTATCTTTCTTTATCATAAACTCATCTTCTTCCAAATTCCATCTAAGAGTATTATCTTTACCCTGTACTGAAGGATACTCAATAGGTGCATTTTGTTTATTTATTGTAAATTGTTCTGAATGTCCTTCCATATAATCAAGAAAAAATATCAGATAATCAGCATTAAGCACAGATGTTAAATAATCTATTTTCCCAACACCCCTTAGTCCTTTATTGCTCAAATCTATTTCATTATAATACGTCGCTTTACCATTATAAAGAGACAAACCATCAGGTGGAGTCTTTGTATTAAATCCCAATGAAAAGTCATTCTTTCTTAATCTTAAAGTTTCTTTTATAGGAGGAAAAATATCTCCGGAATACAAAGTCCCGTCAAAATGGAGGTTTGCTCGTGAATATCCAGCTATACTATCCAATTCAAATGGATCTACTTCAAAATAAAACTTGTTTCGTTTATATGCCCGATCATAAACATCTTTTCTGTCATAATAAACATAAGTTTTATCTTTTGAAACAAAACTAGGATATTCAGGGAAATCACTTTTCCCGGATTTATTCATAGGTTCATCAATAAAGAATTCTCCATTTATTTGTTCCAATTTATTTCTAACAATAGCTGGTTTATATTTCCCTTCAGAATCCAAAAAGTCTGTTTCTGCAATCATCTTCATTGAGTCACACTGTGGAAGTTCAATCATAAAGCGATTATAATCAAACTTAAAATTACTACCATAGAAATAAAACTGACCAGCTTGAATTGTTCCATTAAATGTAAATGATCTATTTTTCTTTAAAGAAATTTTCTTGTCAATTGGGTAAACCTTAACACTTTGTGAATCTGACAAATGTACAGATGTAACCCCATCCATTTTTAAGTCAAAATTCAATAAACTAAGTTCAGCATTTGTATTATTTCCTTCTGTTTTAGAATAAAATTGAATTACATCAGAATCTTTTGTTCCTCTATGAGCTTCAATCATTTTCCATGTTTCAGGATACAC
>CAYUWD010000095.1:0-10303 GCA_964448235.1 uncultured Bacteroidales bacterium
GCATTTACAGTAGGTAAATCGTGAACAATTACATTGACAGTATCTGTATTTTCGCATGAATGAGAGTCGGTTACTGTTACAATATATTCGGCATCAACTAATGGACTTACTGTAATAGCATCAACAAAATCGCCCGTGCTCCATTCAAAATCATCACCACCAGTTGCAGTTAAGGTTACGGAGTTACCAATACAAATATCTTCATCCGTACCTGCATTGGCTAATGGAAGGTCATAAACAATTACGTTAACAGTATCTGTGTCGGTACAAGAGTTTACTCCGGTAACCGTTACAATATATTCTGTATCTATTGTTGGACTTACTGTTATTACATCGACAAATTCACCAGTACTCCATTCATAGCCTGTTCCACCTGTTGCGGTTAATGTTACAGAGCCTCCGATACAGATTTCTTCGTCAGTTCCTGCATCTGCAAATACTTCAAAGACATTTACATTTACTGTATCAGTATTTTCACACATCCAAACATCTGTTGCTGTTACAATGTATTCAGTATCAACTAGTGGACTTACAATTATTGCATCAACAAGCTGACCTGAATTCCATTCGTAATCAACTCCGCCTGTTGCGGTTAGTGTTACAGATTCTCCGATACAGATATCTTCATCAGATCCTGCATTTACAGTAGGTAAATCGTGAACAATTACATTTACTGTATCAGTATTTTCGCATGAATGTGAATCAATTACGGTAACAATATATTCTGTGTCAACCAGTGGACTTACTGTGATTGCATCTACTAATTGACCGGAACTCCATTCGTAATCGTCTCCACCAGTTGCAGTTAAGGTTACGGAGTTACCAATACAAATATCTTCGTCAGAGCCTGCGTTAGCTACTGGAAGAGGATGTAAAGTCAAATCTATTCCATAAACATCACTTTCAAAAAACGGATCAGTTGCAACTATTTTAATTTTATAAAGAGATGACTCCAGAATATTTAATGGGATGGTTGCTGTAACAGAACCCGAAACGGCTGAAACGACAGAACCAATATCTGTTGCACTAGTAAAATCACCGGTTTCATCCGACAACATAACAGTAAACGCATTTGTTCCTGTATAAGAACCTATTGCAGAATAGTCAACAATTATCTCTTCTCCGGCACAGAATTCAGTACCGGAAATCGAAGTAATTTCAAGTTCATAAAGATCAATAACTTTAATGTTTCCATTCTCAGTATCATAAGGAATTACAGTAAAATCATTATCTACAAACTCTAAGCTGGTAGGACTATCTCCAAAGGTAAGCGGAGTTTCCTCGCCAATTGCTCCAACAACCAGAAATTGTAAGGTAAATAAGATATCATTATCTGCCATTGTAACTCCAACAAGACTTGGATCATTCCATGAAAAACTGATAATTCCTGAAGCCGTTTGTGTTAGTCCAAAATTTGCAACACTTAAATCGGGCAGTCCAAAATATGTAATCTGATCAAATGTAGCAACACTCGTATTAAATGTAATGCTTCCTTGAGCAGCAATCAGGTCAACAAAGTCAGTTGCCCTTACAGGTACTTCAACATATTGTCCAATTGCAGCTTCAACACTGTCTGCTAGAATTGTAAACCCATCTGGCACAAGTGTTTCACCAACTGTAACAGAACCATTATTTACGGAATAGTCCAAAATATTTAAACCAACATCCGCAACTTCAATTGGAGTAGGTGTACTTATAACATTTACTGGACTTATTTGACCTTCAGTACCAATAATATCAAACTCAATAGTAAATATTACTGCATCATCAGCCATTGTAACACCGGCCAGCGTAGGATCATTCCACGAAAATGTTAAAATACCTGAAGCTGCTGAACCTGTTCCAAAATTTGCCAGACTCATTGAAGGTAAGCCAAAAGAACTGATTCCGGAATAAGAGATAATTGTTTCATCAAATTCGATAGTTCCTTGTGTTGTAATAATATCTTCAAATTTTTGTACTGTAACCGGAACTTCGATACTTGCTCCGTTCTCACCTTCATAATCTGAAATCAAGAAGGTTACATCATCAGAAACAGGAGATTCCTCCGAAACAGTTACTGAACCGGTCTGATCATAAACAATAAGTGTTGAATATGAATTATCGACCACTTCGACAGTAGTTATATCGTCAGTAAGTTGAATACTTGTTGATGTGCCGGATGCTCCTGTAATTAAAAACCTAATACTAAAAACAGTATCATTATCAGCTAAATTTTGTCCTAAAAGACTAGCATCATACCAGCTAAAAGTTAACTTGCCTGATCCAACATTTGTTGTTCCAAAACAAGTAGCATTCAATCCTGTCAGAGCATAATTTTCTGTATTAACAAAACTTACCACAGAAGGATCAAAACTTATTGTTCCCTGCATTGAAAGGATATCAGTAAAATCTTCAACTTTTACAGGAATCACAACTTCTGTTCCCTGTGCATCAGTCTCGGATCCAATCCTGAAATAGACTGCCTGAGCTTTAAGCATGGCAAAAAGCGACAGAAAAATTATTATTAAACTTAGTTTTTTCATTTTAAAAACATTCAGGAATTAATACTATCTTAAAATATCACAAGTTTGACTGTTTCACAGCCATCTTTGGCAAATAGTTTTAAGTAATATGTTCCCGAAGGCAGTTTATTCCCAGACATATCAAATCCGTTCCAAACAAATTGATTTTTACCATTTGTAAACCCGCTGTTATTGATGTAAACTTGCTGTCCCAGATTATTAAATATCTTCAGACTTACATCCTCATCTTTTAAAACAAAGTTGATATAAACAAGGTCTGAAAATGGATTTGGATGACAGTTCAGATTGAAATCAACCAATTCATTTTCAATATTTGTTGACATTGACTGAATATTGATTTCAGGATTGCTTAAAGCAAGTTCCAGAACATTAAGTTCTGTATCATATGCTTCTGCAGGGGTTATCTGAGCTGAAACATCCAGTTGAGTAGAAACATCCACATCACTAATTGGCAATAAATCAATTGTGAAAAGAATATCTTCGGATGTGAAATTCATACCACTAAGGTCACCTGTACTCCAAACAGCAGTAAGATGTCCATCATTTGTAAAGTTCTCACCAAAATAAAATCCTTCTATTGGTGATGAAACACCAACATATTCAAAATATTGGCTATCCCATGATAAAGTTAACTGCAAACCACTAATATCATTAAAGTTATCAGATGTTACAGGTATGCTAAGAATATGATTTGAAACTGCATTGTTTTCTCCAAGTATAAGATTTAATCCATCATCTGAAGATTTTGCAATATTGGTATTCCATGTATTATTTACATCTCCCAATTTAATTCCAACAAAATCCTGATCCTCCGCAGCATTTGCAGAGCTATAAGAGCGTGTAAGCTCATAAGGCCATGGACTTGCAGGGTCGGCAAATACAAAATCACTATTTACAAATGTCCATAAGTCACCGCCAGGGAATGAAGTTTCTGTTTGAAGAATCAATGCACGAGTTAATACGATATCTAATGTTGATACTCCTTCGGATCTGTTAACATCGGCAGCAATAATGCTATATGGTGATGATAAACTCTGAACATTAAGAATGTGTCTTTGCATAAGAATAATGTCTAATGTGCTAACACCGTTATTAGTAACAACATCGTTGTTCTTTGAAGGAGTAATTACATATGCCGCACCATTATCAACTGTAAATTCAAACAAGCCTGTTGATGTAGTTTCATATAAGTCAGTGCCATCACCTGTAAGGTTAAGGCTAACACCAGATACAGGAATACCTGATGATGTATAAACTCCACCTAGAAGATCAACTGTCGCCTGTGTACCTGTTACTGTGACATCTGTTGTTGCTACAGAGCTTTGACAACCTTCTACTGTTGCGTAAACAGAATATGTGCCGCTCATTGAAGGATCTGCATCTTCAATAATTGGATTTTGTAAACTTGACGTGTATCCATTTGGTCCAGACCAAATATAGAACGCCATATTCACAGTACTAGCTGTTAGTTCAATATCACCATTCAGGTCAACCGGGCTGTTACTTGATGCAACTGGTGCAGCCGGAATAGGATTAACAGTAACAACAATTTCGTCAGGTTGTGTACACCCGTTTACATCAGTTACATAAACTGTATATGTTGTTGTTGAACCAGGAGTTGCTACCGGGTTTTCAATATTTGGATCACTTAATCCTGTCGTTGGCAACCATGTGTATGATACACCTCCTGTTGCATTTAAGTTCACACTGCTACCAGCACATAGTGCCTCATCCTCTCCTGCATCGGCAACAACTGTTGCAATCTCAAATATAGCAGGTGAAGTGCCATAAAAATTACTATTTGCAGCATCAGCTACTTTAACCATTGCATTTGCAGATGCAAGATTTGGAATTGTCCATGTATAATCTTTTGTCAAAGTGTAATAATTTGATTCTATTAATATCCATGAATCTCCAGCATCTATAGAATAATAAATATCATAATTGTCAGATGTTCCGGTACTTGTCCATGTTATCGTTTCATCAGTACAGCCACTCCATGTCTCAGCACCGACAGGCGCAGTTACAGAAATATTAGTTGCAGCAGTACCTATTGCAAATACCTGTTCAGATATATCTGTTTTACAAGTATTTACATTATCAGTAATTTTAACTAAACAATTTTGTGAAACAACACCGGGAACAGTCCAAGTATATGTATTAGTTCCAATATTTTGATTATAACAGATATTTGTCCAGCTAGAACCTCCATCAGTACTATAATCAATATTATAATAGTTTGACACTCCGTCAGAAGTCCAGGTAATATCATAGGAAGATGCTGATGTCAAACTTTCTCCTCCATTAGGCTGTGTTAACTCAATGGCAGGTGCAATTGTAAATGTTGCATCACTAATATCTGTTTTAACAATATTATTTTTATCTGTAACCCTTACTAAACATTCTGTTGAAGGAGTATTTGGTAAAGTCCAGTCATAACTAACTGTTGATGAAGAATTATAATAATTTGTTTCGATGTTTGTCCAGGTTACTCCATTATCTGTTGAGTATTCAATTTTAAAATAATTGCTATCACCATTTGCATTCCAAACAATACTTGTTGCAGTACATACTCTCCAAACTTCAGCACCGCCATCACCATTCGGAGTATTCAGAACGATTGAAGGACGAATTTCAAATGTAGCATCACTAATGTCATAAATATTTGGATCGTCATATTTGCTTACTTTAATTAAGCATTCATCGCTAAAGTTATCAGGTACTGACCAATTATATGACCCATCATTATCCTCAACATTTTCTATTGTTGTCCATGAAGCTCCATTATTATCAGAGAACTCGATCTTTACATAATCAGAGTACAAGTATTCATCTGTCCAAGAAATATTATAACTAGACCCATAATAGAAAACCTGTCCGCCATTTGGATATGTGACCTCAAATGGTGGTGGAATAATTGCAAAATACTCATCGCTGACATCACTAATACAAGAATTATAATAATCTCTAATCTTTATTAAACAATTAGAAGATTCTACATTAGGAATGCTCCAATTATAAGAATTACTATATGTACTTGCTACATTTGTGTAAGTGTCTCCACCATCAAGGGAGTAATAAACATAAAATCGTGTAGAAGTTGGTGCAGAAACCCACTCTATAGTCTCTGTTCCATCTGCTTGCAAGAACTCGCCGCCATTAGGAGTTGTAACAATAATGTCATTGTTTTTTGTAATTGTAAAAGGAGCATCACTTTCGTCAATTGCAGATGGTGAATTTATATCTCTAACTCTCATAATACAATTAGAAGATGTTAAATCTGCAATTGTTGACCATGTGTAAGAAGTTCCGGTAGTATATGAAGAGTTTGTAATAGTATTCCAATCAACTCCACCATTTGTAGAATATTCAATCTTATAATAATTACTAACTCCTGCTCTTGACCATGAAATTGTCATTTCCTGACAACCTTCGAATGTTTCACCTCCATTTGGAGTAGCTACATCAATCCAAGGATAATCAATTGTAAAGAAAACATCACTTTCATCATATATTGCAGGGTTATCATATTCGCTAACTCTGATTAAACACTCTGTTGATGGTGTTTCAGGTATTGTCCATGAGTAACTACCATCATCTTCGGTTGCCGAAACAATGGTTTCCCAGGATAAACCTCCATCGTACGAATATTCAATATTAACAAATGAGGATGTTAAATAATCTGAATCCCATGAGATATTTATACCACGTCCTATATATACTGTTGTAGCTGAATTAGGATAATTTACATCAATGTATGGAATTGGAGGAGTAATTGCAAATACATCATCACTAATATCATTAACGCATGAGTTGTAATAATCAACAACTTTTACTCTACAGTTATTTGATACATTGTCAGGAATAGTCCAATTGTAGTAACTTGAATAAGTACTATTTATTAAAGACCATGAAGCTCCGTCGTTAACTGAATAATAAACATAATAACGTGACACAGACGGATCTGATATCCAGTCGATTTGAGTTGATGTTCCAACCTCATAGCTTTCACCTCCATTAGGAGAAATAACAACGATATCTGTATTTTTTACAATTGTAAATACATTGTCACTTTCATCAGTAGCTGGCAAGTAATTTTTGTCTGTTACTCTTATTAAAGCCTCAGTAGTACCAAAATCATAAACAGGATCCCATGTATACGAATTTCCGGTTGTATAATATGATGAATTTTTCAATTGCCAAGTTGCTCCATTATCCAAAGAGTATTCAATTTTATAATAATTTGTAGTTCCACCTTTAGTCCAGGTAATTGTTTCGCTGCTACAACCATCAAATATCTCACCTCCATTTGGAGAAGTAACAATTATGTAAGGCTCAGCAATTGTGAAATTCACATCACAAATATCATAAACTGCAGGATTACCAAATTCACTAACTCTAACCTGACACTCGGTTGAAGCTGTCTCCGGAACTGTCCATGAGTATGACCCATCGTCTTCTGTTGGAGAGATTATTGTATTCCATGTTGACCCATTATCAATAGAGTATTCAATCGTTACAAATTCTGAAACAGTAAATTCACTACTCCATGTGATATTACAATTTTGATTGTAGTACAATGTTTGTCCACTGTTTGGATAGTTAACGGTGATGTTTGCAGCAGGTTCAGAGATTGAAAATACAGCATCACTGTAATCTTTGATACAAGAATTATAGTAATCTTCAACACGGATAAGGCACTCATCAGAAGGATTATTTGGAATTGTCCAGTTATAATAATTGCTTGATGTATTTGTTAATGAGGTCCAACTTGCTCCATTATTTACGGAATAATAAACTCTGAAATATGTGGAACCAGAAGCAGATACCCAGGTAATCTGATGAGAATCTCCAATTTCCCAGTTTTCTCCTCCGTTCGGTGAGGTAACGATTATATCTGTATTTGGATTTACTGTAAATACAGCATCACTGGTATCGCCAACAATAGTATTATTTTTATCACGAACTCTTATCAAACACTGATTTGAGCTCAAGTTAGTAACTGGATCCCATGCATAAGAACAACTTGTTCCTGATGCATAATAACTTGAATTGACATTAAGCCAAGTAACACCGTTATCATCAGAATAATCAATGTCAAAGTAATTTCCTGTACCCTGTGTTGTCCAAGTTATATTAAAGCCTTCACAACCGGTAATTGCTTCTCCTCCATTTGGATTAGTTAGAATAATATATGGTGGTGTAATTGTAAAGTTTACATCTGTATAATCAATAAATGACATATCTCCAACATCATAAATTCTGATTTGGCATTCTGTAGATGCATTGTCAGGTACGACCCATGAATAAGATCCATCATTCTCAGTAACATCAACTATTGTGGCCCAAGTTGAACCATTATCAACAGAATATTCAAGCTTAACAAAATTCACATCATCATATTCATGAGTCCATGTGATATTACAGTTGTTACCAATGTATAATGTTTGTCCTGTATTTGGATAGGTAATGTTTATAACGGGCTGAGGAGGTTCAATACTAAAGACAGCATCAGACACATCGTAGATACACGAATTATAATAATCCTGTACTTTAACTAAACATTCTGTAGATGGTAGGTTCGGCACAGTCCAGTTATATGATGGGCTATAAATACTGCTTGACACAAAAGTCCATGTTGATCCATTATCCAATGAGTAGTAGAATGAATATCTGCTTAACTCCGGTGCAGCAGCCCAAGTGACAGTATAAGTGTTGTCAACTTCCAAAGACTCACCACCGTTTGGTGTCAGTACAAATAAATCAGTATTTTCATTTATTGTAAATACAGCATCACTATCATCATAAATACCTAAATCGTATTTGTCCAAAACCCTGATTAGACAATTTGAGGAACTAAGGTCAACTATCGGATCCCATGTATAAGAACCTGCTGAACTTGTACTTGATGTTATCAGATTCCATGTTGCTCCGTTATCTTCGGAATATTCTATTCTAACATAAGAACTAACCCCACCTCTAGTCCAGGTAATTGTCTCAGAGTCACATCCTTCCCATGATTCTCCACCATTTGGATAAGTTACAGTAATAAACTGTTCAATAATACTAAAGTTTACATCACTTACGTCAAATACTGCCGGATTTCCATACTCTGAAACACGAACCAAACATTGATCGCTAACAACTTCAGGAACTGTCCAGGAATAAGATCCATCATCCTCAGTTACATCTACTATCTCAACCCAGTCTGTCCCATTGTTTATTGAATAATGGATTGTAACAAATGGAGAGGTAATATAGTCGGATGACCAAGTTATATTGTAAGAGTTGTTTTGATATAAACTTCCTCCTGAATTAGGATAATTAACAGTAATTACAGGCGTTGGAGGTGCAATTGTAAAGTTAGCATCACTAATGTCCATAATACATGAATTGTAATAATCAACAACTTTAAATAAAGCCTGAGTTGATTCATTATCCGGAATTGTCCAATTATAAGAATTTGAATAAGTATTAGTTAAGTTTGTCCAACTGGAACCATTATTTACAGAATAATAAACATAATAACGACTTGTAGTAGGAGCCGACACCCAAGTTGTAGTTTGAGAAGAACCTACTTCCCATGATTCTCCACCATTTGGACTTGTGATAATTATGTCTTCGTTTGGTGATATTGTAAAAGTAGCGTCACTTTGATCTAAAACAGATGTATTGTTCTTATCTGTTACACGAATCAAGCAGTTTCCTGAATCGTTATTAGGAATTGTGCTCCATAAATATGAAGGATTTGAACTGGATGAATAAAAAGAAGAAGTTATTGTTGTCCAAGTAGCACCATTGTCGACAGAATATTCAATTTTATAATAATTTGTAGTACCTCCGCATTGCCAGTTTATGTATTCATCCTCGCAAGACTCAAGTGTTTCTCCACCATTAGGTGATACAACAGTAATAAAAGGGTCTGCAATTGTAAATGTTGCATCGCTAATATCTTCCACAGAAACATTATTTGCATCAATTACTCTTACTAAGCAAAGTGTTGATGGTGTATTTGGCACTACGAAAGAATACTGACCTGATGTAGTATTATAAGAACTGGCTAAAGATGTCCATGTTAATCCGTTGTCTGTTGAGTAATCAATATTGTAAAAATCGGTTGTATTATTATCGTTCCATGTTATTGTTTTGTTTTGTCCAACATACCATATTTCGCCACCATTTGGATTTGTTATTGTGATAGAAGAACTGGCAGGAGTAATTTCAAATAGGCCATCACTAACATCTGACATACATGAGTTTGAGTGATCTGTCATTTTTATTAAGCAATTTGTTGACGGACTATTAGCAACATTCCAATTATATGTTCCTGAAGTATTATAAGTATTATTTGCTATTGTTGTCCAACTGGAACCGGCATCAGTTGAATAGGAGATATCGTAATAATTTGACGTACCTGTAGCATTATATGTAATATTCTGACTTGTATTTGCCTCCCAACTTTCACCTCCATTAGGTGTTAACAGAGTTAAAGGCGAAGTAACTGTAAATACAGCATCACTTTGGTCGCTTATCCCCGAATTATTCGAATCAATAATTCTTATCAAACATGTTCCTGAAGATGTGTTTGGAACAGTCCAGTTATAGGTTTTAGTAACAGTATTATAAAAACTTGTAATGGATGTCCATGTGGCACCATTATCGGTAGAATAATCAATGGAATAAAAATCGGTTGTTCCAACTGAATTCCATGTGATAGTATGTGTTGTACATCCCGGTAAAACTTCGCCTCCGTTTGGAGAAGTTACTGTAATACTTTG
>CAYUWD010000095.1:10403-13910 GCA_964448235.1 uncultured Bacteroidales bacterium
TTTTGTAATTTATCTTTACATTATGATTAGTTTCCCAAATATTAAAATCAACATCGGATTAGATATCTTAGAACGACGCTCTGATGGCTATCACAATATCGAATCACTTTTCTATCCTGTAAATTACACCGACATTTTGGAAATTCTCCCTAATGACAGATTTGAATTAATAAACAAAGGGATTATCATTGACTCCCCTGTAGAAAAAAACCTATGTTATAAAGCCTGGAAACTTATTGATGACAATCACAAAATCGGACCAGTTAAAATTATTCTTTATAAAAATGTTCCATTTGGAACAGGTCTGGGTTCCGGATCTTCGGATGCGGCATTTACTTTAAAGATGTTAAATGAAATGTTCGAATTGCAGCTAAGTGAAGAAAAACTTATTGAATATGCTTCTCAAATAGGTGCAGATTGTGCTTTCTTTATTAAAAACAAACCGGTTCTTGCAACAGATATTGGTACGAAATTTCAGGACACCAATATTGATTTAACAGGATATTATCTAGTTCTTTGCATTCCGGATGTTGCTGTGAAAACTGCCAATGCATATAAAAACTGCAAACCACATTTCCCGGATAAAAAACTTGAAGATTTATTAAAACTTCCAGTTCAAAACTGGAAAGACAATATCAAGAATGATTTTGAAGAATCAATTTTTCCGGAACATCCTATACTTGCTGAAATTAAAAAAGAACTTTACGAAAAAGGTGCGATTTATGCCCAAATGTCAGGAAGTGGGAGTGCGATTTATGGGATATTTGATGAATCACCAGATAATATTAATATCAATTCTTGTAAAAATAAAATTATAATAGCGATATGAAAACCCCTGCCATATTGAGTATTATATTTTGCCTGATTTTATTCTTATCATGCAAAAACAATACTGTTTCTGAAAAGAATGAAAATACACCTCAAGAAATTAAAATAAAAACTAATGATACTATTCTATCAGAAAAAGATACTATTTTAACGATATCTGCAGAAGAAACTGAACAAGAACCGGAACCAATAGATTTACGAGTATATCTTAGTGATCCGGATGTTGAAGGTGTTACAAATTTAAGGTCTGAACCAAATGGTGAAATTTTAGGTGAACTCGAACATGATTATGAATATATAATTTATTTAGATGCTCAATTAAACGGATGGTTTAGAATTGCCTCCGTTGAAGGAATAGGAATTGAAATCGATGTTCCAAAATCTGAGTTGTGGATTCATTATTCTGTTGTTGGAGTTAGTTCTAGAAACTATGGAAATCAAACTTTAAATTTATACTCTTTACCTAATTCAGAATCTGAAATATGTGGGAAAATTATCTATGAAACCTCATTAAAAGTAACAAAAGTTCAGGGTGATTTTGCATATGTTTTCTTCATAGATGAGAATAATAAAAAAATATCCGGTTGGATTGAGACTACTTGGCTTTGCGGGAATCCTGTGACTAATTGTTGTTGATTAGAACTGATATTGAAGTGAAACCCCAACAGATGGAAGAGCATTCATATCACGATAAATCACAGTTGAACCAAGATTGAAAGACAATAATAATTTGTTAAGTGGAGAAAACTGTTTAAATATCAAATTCACACCTGCACTTCCAGATAATATCAAATCCTGTTCCTCATATAAATTAATCTCTGTACCTAATGGGCATAAATAAGGTGCAACTTCAACAAATTCATTAACAGAAACATGATAACTTATTCCTTCAGAAATCAACAAAACACCCAGAATCGCAGCAGGATAGCTTGCGACAAAAGGAATTAAAAATATAGCTGGATTAATATGTGCTGTAATATCTCCATTAGCATTTGTTCCTAAACCATAAGAATAAACTAAACCAATATTATCTGCAACAAACCACTCTCCATTAATCCCAAAGTGTGGAGTCATAACTTTATCACATAATGTCATCCGGCCATATCCCCCGATTCTTATATCTTCTTTTGTCTGCGAAAAAGCATTTAACGCAATCAAAAACAAAAACATGACCATTATATGATTAATTTTCATAAGAATACTTAATAAAATCCCACAAATGAATGCAAATTTCATGCTACTTTAAATCGAATTCCTCAATTATCCACAAAATTAAAACATATTATGTAATTAATTTTGCAGCTTATATTATGTTTTTCACCCATATTTATTAACCATTACTAATATTTTTGAATGACACATTTTAATACAACATTTTCTTATTAAAGATATTCGACCTTAAGCCAATATAAAAATAGTTGCAAGTTTCAGTTTCTCCAATTTCAGGTGAGTAATTTCTAAATAGAACACCGGCATTTACTGAAAGCAATCTGTTTTTAATTGGGAAGTAAGAAATGTCAAGTCTTGCAGTTAAAATATCCGTTTTATTCCCCTGCAAAATTGTATTGTAATATGAGCTAACCTGATATGGATATCCCTGATTGCCATCCATTGTTGGTTGAAAAATGTTTTGTCCAAAATGAGTATCAGTTGTGTCCATGCCTACTTGAGCATACATAATTTTAAAGTCTATTTTGAATTTTTCATGCAAGTATGATACTCCGCTAACGGATTCGTAGAAATTTGCTCCCAAAGGATGGGCTAGACTTTGATGCCAATGAGAATAATTTTGATCGGGGTTTACATGAGAGTAAATATATGGTCTTGCAATATTGACTTCAGTAAAAAAGTCTAAACCGTCCACTTTAAACATATCATAAGCTTTGTAGCCCAGTTGAGCTGCCCACTTATTTGCAAACCAGCCATATTCTCCGGTATAATCTGGATTTACTCTATGTTTAATATCATTAATCAATTGCTCAACAATAATATCATCAAGCATAAACTGTCCATAAACTGCACTTGTTTTATTAATTGAGAATCTTATATTCGTTCCTAGTAATGCATTGTCTTCACTCCCCAAATTAAATTCAACCGGTCTGAAAAAAATAATCGGATTCATATATTCATAACTAAAGAAATTACTGTCTTTCATCACTATAGCTTCAAAAAAACCAACATTAAATCTATTTGTAATATTCCAATCGAGATAGTGAAATACAGCAAATTTAGTCCTATAATTATGAACTAACCCTCCCCAAAGCATATCTGGTGCTATAAACTCATCCATTAACATTGACCAAACACAATAATACTTTATATCCAGAAATTGTGTTTCAAGTTTAAAGTAGTTGTAATTAAATGCATTCTCAGAAAGTAAAAACGACCTGTATCCATCACCAAAAGAATTTTTCCCATTTGCCAACTCTAATGTCAAAAATTCAAATGGACGATACAAAATTTTATACTCAGGAACAATTGAATTGTTATCACGCATTTCATTCAGAAAGTAACTGGATCCATACGGCATTAATATATACTGTAGATGGTAAGGCAATTTATAGCTAGAAAAATATGGCATTAAGCTTATTGCAAACTTTTCTTTAAAAGAATAATCAATCAATGTGCCTAATCTGAAATAACTTAAACTCTCATTTGCATTAGTTATATCCTTTCCAA